>CAYQRS010000012.1:0-18820 GCA_964419825.1 uncultured Eubacteriales bacterium | reverse complement strand
ATCCGTGACCTTGTAGATGTCAGCACAATCGTTGGTGAACCTGTCTATTCTGCCGATGGCATTACAATCATCCCTGTTTCAAAGGTCACTTACGGCTTTGCTTCAGGCGGCTCTGATTTTCCGTCAAAAACCAACGCAGAGCTTTTCGGCGGCGGTGGCGGAGCAGGCATCACAATTACCCCCGTCGCATTTGTTGTTATCAATAACGGCAATGTAACAATTAAATCCGTTCCCAGCGGCGATAACACCGCAGAGAAGATTGTCGGTATGGTGCCTGAGGTTGTTGACACCGTCAGCGGTCTTTTCAATAAGAATAAGAATCAAGAGGAACTCAACTGATTTTAAGCAAATTTTTCTCTTGCCCGACATATATATAAATACATTTATATTCGGGTGATTGATTTTGATTAAAAGATTATTTGTTCTGTTTTGCCTGTTTTTTTCATTTTCCTTTTTTACATACGCTTATGAGAGCGTTTCTGTTTCTGCTTCTTCGGCTGTGCTGATGGTTGCGGAAACGAATGAAGTAATTTGGGCTAAAAATGAAAATCAGCGCAGAGGTATTGCAAGCACAACAAAAATTATGACCGCATTGCTCACTCTCGAATGTGGCACTCCGCAGAGGGAAATTGTCGCAACGGAGCAGATGGTCAATGTTGAAGGCACATCGATGGGCTTACTGTCAGGTGATAAGGTGACTTATCACGATTTGGTTTACGGTATGCTCCTCGCTTCGGGCAATGATGCGGCAAACTGTGCCGCAATTTCCATTGGCGGCTCGGTTGAAAAATTCGCCGAGCTTATGAACAAAAGAGCCAAGCAAATCGGTATGAGCAACACGAATTTCGTTACGCCCTCCGGCTTGGATGATGAGAATCATTATTCAACTGCTTACGATATGGCTTTGCTTGCCTGCTGTGCCTTGCGTAATAACAGCTTTCTTGAAGCTTGCTCAGCTCAGCAGGCAAAGCTTTGCTATGGCAATGAGCCTTACACCCGTTATATCAGCAACCATAACAGGCTTTTAAAAAGCTACGATGGCTGTATCGGTGTTAAAACTGGCTTTACAAAAAAGAGCGGCCGCTGTCTTGTTTCGGCGGCAAGGCGTGAGGGAATCACTCTCGTTTGCGTTACGCTCAATGCGCCGAATGATTGGAATGACCATAAAAAGCTCCTTGATTACGGCTTTGCCAATGTGAAAACAGAAACTATCGAAGCCGAACTGCCGCTTCTGCGAATTATCGGTGGCAGTAAAGAGGCTGTTACTCTTAAATTAAGTGAAAATTTGAATTATAACTGCTTTAACCAAACGCTCACGCCGAGGATTGTTCTCAGGCGGCAGGAGTTCGCTCCGCTTAATTCGGGTGATGTTGTCGGTGAAATTCAGCTTTTATCAAAAGGCAAATGTGTTAAGAACGTGCCGATTCTCTGCGCAGAGAGCGTTACGGCAATAACTCAGGAAAAAACCGAGCGAAGCCTTGCGCAAAAGGTTAAAGCGTTTTTTCAAGGATTATTAAAGAAAGGCAAATAGGAATTATGCCCAATCATCTTGTCAGATTACAAAAATTTATGGCCGATAACGGCGTTGCTTCACGCAGAAAAAGTGAAGAAATGATTGAACAAGGTCTTGTTAAAGTTAACGGAAACAGAGCGAAAATAGGCGATAAGGTTGACCCTAAAAAGGATAAGGTCTTTGTTAGGGGCAAGCGTGTCAGCGTTCAGGATAATATGCGCTATATTGTTTTGCATAAGCCCCGTGGTTATATTACCACAATGCAGGATGAGCAGGGCAGGCGTTGCGTTGCAGAGCTTGTTTCTGATATTGAGGAGCGTATCTATCCCGTCGGCAGGCTTGACCGTGAATCGGAGGGTATGCTGCTGATGACTAATGACGGTGCTTTTTCGAACGCAATGACTCATCCGACACGCCACGTTCCGAAAACCTACCGTGTTACAATTCGTCCGAATATCACTGATGAGCAAATCAATGCTTTCCACACAGGCATCGAAATCGATGGCAGAATGACTGCACCTGCAGGGCTGAGAGTTATTGAAAAAAGCGAGGGTAGGGTCGTTTGTGAGGTTATTCTTTACGAGGGACGCAACCGCCAAATCAGGCGTATGTTCGAGGAGCTCGGTATTGAGGTTGCACGCCTTAAACGCACCGCAGTCGGTTCAATAAAGCTCGGTATGCTTCCACCGGGCAAGTGGCGTGAATTAACCGAAGATGAGGTGCGCAAGCTGATGCTTGCCGCCGAAAGGGGCAACCGTTCGGATGATTGAGTTCAAACCGAATAATTCCGATGCTTTCATCGAATATACGGCAGCGGAAAATACACAGCAAACAGGCTTAGTGATGCTTCGGGTTGACGGCACTTATTCTTATTTGCTTGAAATCGTTGCAGTCAACTGTGAAACTGCCGAGGGCTTGATTCGCAGCGCCCTTAATGCCGCCGCTAACCGCAACGCATATATTTGCGTTTATGAGGCGAAAAATTTTACCGATATCGCTCTGCGATTAGGCTTCCAGCTTGAGCAGGACAAGCTTATCGGTGAAATTCCAATCCTGTTGAGCGGATGCTGTAATTGCAATCAAATGTCATAAAATGTCATTTGATTGACTCTTGCAGGCTGATTTTGCTATGATAATATCAATTTGAATTAGGAGCATAAACAAATGGTTAAAAGTATGACCGGTTTTGGCAGAGCCCAAAAAGAAATTGACGGAATGAACATATCCGTCGAAATTAAAAGCGTGAACCACAGAGGCTTTGAGTTCGGCTGTAAAACGCCGAGAACTTACGGCTTTCTTGATGATAAATTGAAATCACTTTTCCAAAGCATGATTGCAAGAGGCAAGGTTGAATGCTTTGTTACAATCAACGCATTGGACAGCGATGATTGTACGGTTGAAGTCAACCATTCTCTTGCAAACGGTTATTATAACGCCCTCAAGGAGCTTGCACAGCGTTACGGTCTGCGTGAGGATATTTCCGTTTCTTCGCTCGCAAGGTGCAGTAACGATATTTTTGTTGTCTGCAAGGCTGCGGCTGATGAGGATGCTGTTTGGGAGGCTGTTAAATCCGTTGCCACTGAGGCTCTCCAATCATTTATCGCAATGCGTGGTGTTGAGGGTGAGAAGCTCAAGGCAGATGTTCTTTCACGCAGCGAAACAATAATTGCCGATGTTGAATATATCGAGAAGCGTTCGCCCGAAACAGTAAAGGCATATAACGATAAGCTGCTTGAACGCATTAAGAACCTTTTGGGCGATGTCAATGTTGACGAACAGCGCTTGCTTACTGAGGCGGCAATTTTTGCTGATAAGGTTGCCGTTGCGGAGGAAACCGTGCGTCTGCGCAGCCATATTGACCAGCTTCATCAGCTTCTTGATTGCGGTGAACCTGTTGGACGCAGGCTCGATTTCCTTGCTCAGGAAATGAACCGTGAGGCAAATACAATCGGCTCAAAGGCACAGGATGTTGATATAACAAAGCGTGTGCTCAATATCAAAGCCGAGGTTGAAAAAATCAGAGAACAAATTCAAAACATCGAATAAGGGAGCAGGCTATGAAACTGATTAACATAGGCTTCGGTAACCTTATTAACGCTAACCGACTTGTGGCGATTGTCAGCCCCGAATCCGCACCGATCAAGCGCATTATTCAGGATAGCAAGGAGCGTGGAATGCTCATCGATGCAACGCAGGGCAGAAGAACAAGAGCGGTTATTATTACCGACAGCGATCATGTAATATTATCTTATCTTCAATCAGAAACCGTTGCCAACAGGCTCAACGATTATGATGACGGAATTGATGATGAGGAGGAAGATGAAAATGAGTGATAAAAAAGGCGTTCTTGTTGTTTTTTCCGCTCCCTCAGGCTGCGGAAAGGATACAATTCTCACCGAGCTTTTTAAGCGCAATCAAAACAACGAAATGACTCTTTCGATTTCTATGACCACCCGTAACCCGAGAAGCGGCGAAAAAGACGGCGTTGATTATTTCTTTGCAAGCCGTGACCGCTTTGAAAAGCTTATCAAGGATGATGAGCTGATTGAGTTTGCCGAATATAACGGCAACTATTACGGCACGCCCAAGGCTCCCGTTGAAAAATGGCTTGATGAGGGTAAAATCGTTTTCTTGGAGATTGAGGTTCAGGGCGCAGGCAAGGTAATGCAAAAATTCCCAGAAGCCAAAAGCATCTTCATTTTGCCACCATCAATCGAGGAGCTTGAACGCAGGCTTCGCAACCGCAACACCGATTCACCTGAGACTATCGAAAAGCGTATTGCCCTTGCTCCCGATGAAATCGCACACAGCAAGGATTTTGATTACTGCGTTGTTAATGATGATATTCAAAGGGCAACCGATGAAGTTTATAAAATAATTCAAAACCTTAAAGGAGATAATTAAAATGTCAGAAACAAAAGATTTGAAGTTTAACCCCGATCTCAGCAATGTTCTCACCGATCACACAAGCCGCTATTCGCTTGTTGTTGCAACAGCAAAGCGTGCAAGAGAGATTACAGAGGAAGCAGAAGCAAACGGCGAAGCTTTGATTGAAAAGCCCGTTAGCCTTGCTCTTAACGAGTTCCTTACAGGCGATTATGTTCTTGTTGAACCCGAAGAAATCAGAAACATCTGATTATGTCTAATCCCATTACGGTAGGCGTTGCCGTTGAAAATACAGCCTATCATTTTGATCAGTTATACGAATACGCTGTACCGCCATCAATGGTTGATTTGGCTGTACCTGGCGTTAGGGTAATTGTGCCTTTTGGCAAGGGTAATTCAACCAAGCAGGGCGTAATTTTGCAAAAGAACGATTGCTCATCGGCAAAAAAGCTGAAAAAAATCATCGAAATCAAGGATAACTCTCCGATTGTTTCAGGTGATTTGCTCAAGCTTATTTTTTGGCTTAGGGATAGAACCTTTTGCACTTATTTTGATGCCTTTCAATGTATTCTGCCTGCCGGAATAAACCTAAAGCTCACTTATTTTTACGGCGCAGATCCCGATTACGAATCGGAATTGTTGCCGAATGATGAAAAAGAAATATATTTGAATTTGCTCAAAACCTGCAAATATATCGAAAAGGATAAGCTTTTGAGCGCCTTCGGCTTTCAAAAAAGCAGTAATATTCTCGAACGGATGTACAAAAAGGGTGCGCTTATCCGCAATGTCGATTCAAAACAGCTTTTGGCAGATAAAACCGAGCGTGTAATTACAATGGCAATTTCCGCAGAGGATTATGATCGGCTTGAATCATCGCTGAGCAAAAAGCAAAAGAGCGTTTGCGATTTGCTTTTTCAAACAGGCGGCGCAAGCACAAAGGAAATTTGCTATTATCTCGGCATAACCTCTTCTGTTATCAAAACGCTCGAAAAAAAAGGGGTTATTCAAAGCCTTGATAATGAAGTGTATCGCAACCCGATAAGTATGCTTTCGAGTACGGGCGATAATAAGCTTGAGCTGACCGATGAACAGCAAACGGCTTATGATAATCTCGTTTCTCAGTTCCAAAAAGGCGAGAAGCTGACTTCCTTGCTTTACGGCATTACAGGCAGCGGAAAAACTCAAGTATATATCAAGCTGATTGATTATATGCTTTCAATCGGCAAGGGTGCGATTATGATGGTGCCTGAGATTTCGCTGACTCCGCAAATTCTTCAGCGCTTTTATAATCACTTCGGGTCAAAAATTGCCGTTTTCCATTCGGCTCTTTCCCTTGGTGAAAGGCTCGATGAATGGAAGCGTGTTCAGCGTGGCGAAGCAAAGGTTGTAATCGGTACTCGTTCTGCGGTGTTTGCTCCCGTTGGAAATCTCGGCGTTATTATCGTCGATGAGGAGCAGGAGCATACTTATAAATCGGAACAAACGCCGAGGTATAACGCCAAGGAGGTTGCACGATTCCGCTGTGCCGAAAATAAGGCACTGCTGCTTTTGGGTTCTGCTACGCCGAGCATAGAAGCCTTTGCAAAGGCTCAAAAGGGCATTTATACCCTGAATACACTCACAAAGCGTTATGCGGGTGCAACGTTGCCGCAGGTCATAACGGTTGATATTTCTGCTGATCGTGGCGGTGCAATAAGCGGAGAATTGGCACAGGCAATACAGAACACAGTTTCATCTGGGCAGCAGGCGATTTTGCTGATGAACCGCAGAGGCTATAACACCTTTGCCTCCTGCAAAGCCTGCGGTAAGGTTGTAAGCTGTCCGAACTGCAGCATATCTTTAACTTATCACCACGCAAACGGCAGGCTTATGTGCCATTATTGCGGCTATTCTCAGCCCTTGACCGATTGTTGCAGTGAATGTGGAATGAGAGAAATCCGCTATGCAGGCTGTGGCACTCAGATGGTTGAAGAAGAGCTTGCCGAGCTGTTCCCGAATGTGAAAATTCTTCGTATGGATCAGGATACGACAATGCGCAAGAATTCGCACGAAAAAGCATTGAGCGCCTTTGCAAAAAAAGAATACGATATTCTTTTGGGAACTCAAATGGTTGCCAAGGGAATTGATTTTGAAAACGTTACGCTTGTCGGCGTTATATCGGTTGACCAACAGCTTTATAACGATGATTACCGTTCTTTGGAACGCACTTTTTCGTTGCTTACGCAGGTGGTCGGTCGTGCAGGGCGAGGCTCTCAAAGCGGCAAGGCAATCATTCAAACAACAACGCCTGATAATGAGATAATTCAGCTCGCCGCAAAGCAGGATTATTTGGGCTTTTTCAAAACCGAAATCGCTTTGCGTAAAATTATGACTTATCCGCCTTATTGCGATTTGTGCGTCATCGGCTTTTCAAGCGAGGATGAAAACAAGGTTCGTGCCGTTTCAAAGCTGTTCTTCGCAAGGTTCAAAGCGTTGGCTTCAGGCGATTATGCGAACCAAAAGCTGATCGTTCTCGGCCCTTTGCAGCCACGCATCTCAAAAATCAGCAATAAATATCGCTGGCGTATGATTATAAAATGCAAGAACAATCCCGAATTCAGGTCGCTTGTTTCAAGGCTTTTGGTTGAATTCGGTAAGGATTCAAAATTTAATGATGTTAGTATCTTTGCGGATATGAATCCGGAAAGTTTAATGTGAATTGAGGTTAGATTTATGGCAATCAGAAACATTATCACAAAAGAAAATCCGTTGCTTCGCAAAACAAGCCGCAAGGTCGAAGCTTTTGACGAAAGGCTTGCAACCTTGCTTGACGATATGATTGACACAATGTATAAAGCAGAGGGTGCAGGTCTTGCCGCCGTTCAGGTTGGCGTACTCAGGCGTGTTGTTGTTGTCGATTGCGGTGACGGCTTGCTTGAGCTTGTTAACCCCGAAATTATCGAGACCGAGGGTGAACAGCGTGAGGTTGAGGGTTGCTTGTCGCTTCCTGGTGAAAGCGGAACAACAATTCGCCCGATGAAGGTTAAGGTCAAGGCACAAAACCGCCATGGCAAATGGTTTTTCTACAGCGGTGAAGGGCTTAAAGCAAGGGCTTTTTGCCATGAGCTTGATCATTTGGATGGTATTATTTACACAGACAGGCTCGAAAATAAGAGGATATTTTAATTTTTGGTGATTGGTAATGAAAATTGTTTTTATGGGCACACCCGATTTTGCGGTTGATTGCCTTGATATTTTGGTTGAAAACGGTCATGATGTTGCGGCTGTATTTTCTCAGCCTGATAAGCCGCAGGGCAGGAAGCAAATCTTAACCGCTCCTGAAGTTAAGGTTTGCGCACAAAAGCATGGGATTCCCGTTTATCAGCCCGTTTCTTTTAAAGACGGCGAAGCAACAAAGCTGTTAAAGGAAATTTCTCCTGAGCTAATAGTTGTTGTGGCTTATGGCAAACTAATACCGCAAGAGGTTTTGGATATTCCGAAATACGGCTGTATAAATGTCCACGCCTCACTTTTGCCGAAGCTTCGTGGCGCTGCACCGATTCAATGGTCGATTATCAACGGCGAAAAAACAACGGGCGTAACAACAATGCAGCTTGATGCAGGGCTTGATACAGGCGATATTCTTATGGTTAAAGAAACTGAGATTGCCGAAAACGAAACATCTGGCGAGCTTTTTGACCGCCTTAAGGTTTTGGGCGCAGAACTGCTCATTGAAACAATCAACGCTCTGCTTGACGGAAAAATTGAGCCGAAGAAGCAGGAGGATTCGCTTTCGACCTACGCTTCAATGCTCAATAAAGCTCTTTCTCCCGTTGATTGGAGCAAATCCGCACAGCAGGTTCATGACCATATCCGTGGTTTAGATCCGTGGCCTGTTGCAACAACGATAATCAACGAAAAAACAGTTAAGCTCTTCGGCTCACGCCTTGGCGGAGCTTGTTGCGGCAAAGCGGCAGGTGAGGTTGTCAACGCCGATAAACAGCTTGAGGTTTGCTGTGGTGACGGCAAAACGGTTATAATCACTTCACTCCAAGCCGTCGGCAAAAACCGACTTTCATCAGCAGATTTTTTGAGGGGATTTAAAATCGAAAAAGGAACAGTTCTTTAATTTATTATTGCCTAAAAGGAAGGTGTATTTATGGGATTTTTATATTATGATCATCTCTATTTTTTGCTTGTTGTTCCTATGCTTATCCTTTCACTCATTGCGCAGGGTATGGTTAAATCCGCTTATGCCAAGCAATCCAAGGTTCTTTCTTCAAGGGGCTTGACAGGTGAACAGGCGGCACGCAGGGTGTTGAGCTTTTACGGCATCAACGATGTTCGTATTGAATTCAGCCAAGGCGGCAATCTTTCGGACCATTATGACCCACGCTCAAATGTAATTCGTCTGTCTAACGGCGTTTATAACAATTCGAGCGTTGCCGCAATCGGTATTGCTTGCCATGAGGCAGGTCATGCCGCACAGCACGCAGAGGGCTATTTGCCGATTAAAATCAGGAATGCGATTATTCCCGTATGCAATATCGGCTCTTATATTGGCTTACCGTTGGCTGTTTTCGGCTATTTTCTCGGCTTTGAACCGCTTGTTTCAATCGGCTTGCTCCTTTATGCCTTTATCTTTATTTTCCAGTTTGTAACCTTGCCTGTTGAGCTTAACGCAAGCCGCAGAGCAATGGATGTTATCGAACAAACCAATATGCTCACCGAGCAGGAGAGCGTCGGAGCAAAAAAAGTGCTTACCGCCGCCGCAATGACTTATATTACCGCTTTGTTGGTTTCACTTGCCAACCTGCTCAGATTTGTAATTCGTTTTAATTCACGGAGAGACAGATGAAAACCGCAAGACAAATTGCTTTTGAAATATTAAACAAAATAGAACGGGATAAATCTTATTCCAATCTCACGATTGACAGCTATCTTTATTCGGCTGAGCTTAATTCGGCGGATAGCTCCTTGGTCAGTGCCTTGGTCTACGGTGTGCTCGAAACCTCGATAACGCTTGATTATAATTTGAGCCGTAATCTTAAACAGCCGATAAAGAAGCTGAAGCCGCAGGTTTTAACGGCTCTCAGGCTCGGTACATATCAGCTTTTGTTTATGGACAAAATTCCTGCTTCGGCGGCTGTTAATGAGAGTGTGACCCTGGTTAAGAAAAACGGCTGTGCGTTTGCTGCAGGCCTGACGAATGCTGTTTTGCGCTCTGTTTCCCGTGATGGCTTGATGCTTCCCGAAGAGAACAACAAGCAGGAATATTATTCCGTCAAATATTCATTCCCACAGTGGCTTGTTTCAATGTGGATTGATAGCTACGGCGAAGAAAACGCAGTCGGCATTATGTCCTCCTGCATTGGTAGACCGCCGCTCACAATCCGTGTTAACACTCTCAAAACAACTGTGGACGAGCTTAAAGAAATTCTTAAAGGTGAGGGTGTGGCTGCCGAGGATGCGGCAGTTGAAAATGCGCTCAACCTTGAAAAATGCGGCTCGGTTGAAAAGCTTGCTTCCTTTGAAAAGGGTTTTTTCCATGTTCAGGATTCGGCATCACAGCTTTGCTGTAAAGCCCTTGATGCCAAGGAGGGCGAAACTGTGCTTGATCTTTGCGCCGCACCTGGTGGCAAAAGCTTCACCAATGCGCAGAATATGAATAACAGCGGCAGAATCATTGCTTGCGATATTCATTCCCACCGTCTTGCTCTTATCAAAGAGGGTGAACGCCGCCTCGGTATCAGTATAATTGAGGCAATGCGCAACGATGCTTCGCTCTTTAACGAAAAAATGCCACAAGCTGATAAGGTGCTTTGCGATGTGCCTTGCTCAGGCTTGGGTATCGTTCGCCGTAAGCCTGAGATTCGCAGTAAGGATAGCAGCGAAATTGACAAATTACCTGCCGTGCAGTACAATATACTAACCACAGCAGCACAATATGTTAAAAAAGGCGGCAGGCTTGTTTATTCAACCTGTGCGCTTAACCCCAAAGAAAACGAAGAGGTTTGCTCAAGGTTCTTGTCTGAACACAAAAATTTTAAAATCATCGAACCGAATTTAAACCTTGAAAAAGCATTTGTGCGCAATTCAACCGTAACTCTTATGCCGCATCTCAACGGCTCTGACGGATTCTTTTTTGCGGTTTTTGAAAGGAGCAGTCAAGAATGAATACAGATATAAAATCAATGTATCTTGATGAAATTTCCGCCTCCTTCAAAGAGCTTGGTTTGCCGTCCTTCAGAGCGAAGCAGGTTTGGCAATGGTTGCAGGAGAAGGGCGTTACAAGCTTTGATGAAATGTCAAATCTTTCAAAGGATTTGCGTGAAAAGCTGAAAACAGAATATACTGTTTATGCCTGCCGCATTGAGAAAAAATCCGTTTCCAAGCTTGACGGAACGGTTAAATATTTATTTCGGCTCAACGATGATGAATTTATTGAAAGCGTTTTGATGAAATACAAATACGGTTATTCTCTCTGCGTATCAACGCAGGTCGGTTGCCGTATGAACTGCGCCTTTTGTGCAACGGGTGTCGGCGGCTATGTTCGCAACCTCCGTGCTTCCGAAATTCTCAGCCAAATCCACGCCGCTCAAAATGATATGAACATCAGAGTTTCGCATATAGTTTTGATGGGTATGGGTGAACCGATGGATAACTATGATAATGTCATCCGTTTTCTTCACCTTGTCAATGCCGATAACGGTCTTAATCTCGGAATGAGGAACATTTCTCTCTCGACCTGTGGCGTTATTCCGGGTATTAAAAAACTGCAAGAAGAAAATTTGCAGCTAACCCTTTCGGTTTCGCTTCATGCACCGAACGATAAGATTCGCTCGACGATTATGCCCGTCAACAAAAAATACCATGTTGATGATTTGCTTGCCGCCTGCAAGGAATATTCAGAAAAAACCTCACGCAGGATTTCTTATGAATACGCAATGTTTGGTGGAGTTAACGACAGCGATGAATGTGCAAGAGAATTGGCGGCAAAATTGAAAGGTACGCTTTCGCATATAAATTTGATACCTGCCAATGATGTCACGGAAAGCGGCTTGAAATCAAGCACACCTGAAAGAATACAGTCTTTTTCAAAGATTCTTACCGATGCAGGCAGGAATGTGACCGTTCGCCGTAGCTTGGGTGGCGATATTGATGCCTCCTGCGGTCAGCTAAGGCGTAAACATACAGCAAAAAATTAAGTTGATTATATAATTGCATTACTCCAAGGAAAGGGGAGTGCGGCACTGTTATTGCCGCACAAATAATTGCATTATGAAGATTACAGCGAAAACAGATATCGGAAAGGTGCGCAGCAGCAATCAGGATGCTTACTCTGCGGGTGAATTGCCGGGAGGCGTGGCTTGGGCTGTTGTGTGCGACGGTATGGGCGGTGCGGCAGGAGGTAATGTCGCAAGCTCCGTTTCCGTTAAAATGATTGCCCATTCAATAGATGACTGCTACCGTGAGGGTATGAAGCCCTCATCAATCAAGAATTTGTTGGAATCCGCAATATCGGGCGCAAATGCCTATCTGTTCGATATGGCAAGCAACGATGAAGCCCTCAACGGTATGGGCACGACCTGCGTTGCGGCAATAATTGTGGACGGTTATGTCTATGTTGCCCATGTCGGTGACAGCCGTGCCTATATCATCGGCAAAAACGGCAGCCTGAAGCAGATAACCCGTGACCATTCTGTTGTTCAGGATTTGCTCGAGCAGGGCAGTCTTACCGCTGATGAGGCAAAGAACTATCCTGGCAAAAATATTATTACAAGGGCAATCGGCGTTGATAAAGATATTTCGGTCGATTTCGGTGAAGAAGCCTTTGAGAATGAAGATATTTTGCTTATCTGCACAGACGGCTTGACGAATTTCGTTACTGAAGAGGATATAATTGCCGCTACGGCTGACGGCAAGTATTTTGAATACGCCGAAAGGCTTGTACAGCTCGCAAACGAACACGGCGGAGGGGACAATATAACAGTTGTTTCCATTGCATCTTAAGGAGGCGTAAGTTATGGAGAATTATGTCGGCAAACGCATTGACGGAAGATATGAAATACACGAAATAATCGGTGTCGGCGGTATGGCTGTTGTTTACAAGGCATACGATAATATTGACGATAAAATTGTCGCCATTAAGATTTTGAAAGAGGAATATCTTGCAAATGAGGAATTCCGCCGCAGATTTAAAAACGAATCAAAATATATCGCCGTGCTTTCTCATCCTAACATCGTAAAGGTTTATGATGTTCATTTCGGCGATCAGCTTCAGTATATTGTAATGGAATATATTGAGGGTATAACCTTAAAGGAGTATATCCAACAGCAGAACATTATCCAGCCCAAGGAGGCTGTTCATTTCACAACGCAGATTTTACGTGCGCTTCAGCACGCTCACGATAAGGGCATTGTTCACCGTGATGTTAAGCCGCAGAACATTATGCTTTTGCAAAATGGAAGCATCAAGGTGACCGATTTCGGCATTGCTTCTTTCAGCCGCAGTGATACAAGAACAATGACGGAAAGCGCAATCGGTTCAGTTCATTATATCAGCCCCGAGCAGGCAAGGGGTGATTTCACCGATGCAAAGGCGGATATTTATTCTGTCGGCGTTGTCCTTTATGAAATGCTCACTGGCAAGCTTCCTTTCCAATCGGAAAACGCAGTTTCCGTTGCACTTATGCAGCTGCAGGAAGAGCCTGTTAATCCGAGGGAAATCAACGGCAATATTCCCGTTGCGCTCGAGCAGATTACAATGCACGCAATGCAAAAAGATCCGAGAGCCCGTTATCAATCGGCGGCTGAAATGCTGCTTGATATTGATGAATATAAGCGTAATCCGAGCATTAAGTTCGATTATTCTTATTTTGTTGATAACGAGCCGACAAAATATATTGACAGAACAATGAAAACTCCCGATGTTACACCCAAAACGGCTGACTCTGGCGATGAAAATTCTCAGGATTTGCAGGAGGGTGAAAACAACAGCAAGCTTATCCCGATTCTTACGGGTGCTGTTGCAGGCTTGGTTGCTGTGCTGATTTTGATTGCGGCTTATATTTTCATTTTCACTGATGCTTTCAGCTCATCAAAAACCGAAGTTCCGAATTTCGTTAACCTCAATTACGAAACGGAAATTCTCGGCAACTCAAAATATTCTAAATACAAAATCGATGTTGAATATGAATTCAGCACTCAATATGATTACGGTGTTGTTATTAAGCAATCGCCGACCAAGGGCACAAAGATTAACGCAGATGATGTCATTCTCTTGACGATCAACACGAACAAAACTGTCGCTGTTAACGATGTTTACGCCCAGCCCTATCTGACCGCTAAGCTCACGCTTGAAGCAGCAGGCTTTAAGACAACCTACGAGATGGTTTACGACACCTCTGTTGAAGAGGGCGTTGTTATCAACACTTCGCCTGAACGTGGTGAGGAAGCTCCTGTTGGCTCAACGGTCACAATGTATGTTTCAACCTATACTGATGAAAATGCGGTTATTGTTCCGCCTGTTGTCGGCTATTCAAGTGCCGATGCAGAGGAATATATTAAATCTGTCAATCTTCAAATCGGCACAATCACAACTGTTGACAGCGTTCAGCCTGCAGGCACTGTTGTTGAAACGATACCTGCCGCAGGTGAAACAGCTCACCCGGGTGACAAGGTCGATATTGCAATCAGTTCTGGCAAAGCGCCTGTTGCCGCCGCCGATTTAACGGTTCGTTTGCCTTATAAAAACGGCAACGCAGGCACTCTTAAGGTTTATTTGAACAATGCCGCCGTCGATTCTGCGAGCGCAGAGGTTCTCCTTAACGGCAGTACCTATAATTTCTCCGTCAGCGGTTCGGGTGCTTCAAATTCGCTTATCGTTAAGGTTGACGGTTCGAGCATTTACAGCTGTTCGATTGATTTCACAACGAACCCCGTAACAATCACGAACGAAAAAACAATTGACGACGCTTATCACAGCTCCTACTATAACGGCGAAACAAGCAGTATCCCCTCCGTTGTCGGCTTAACTCAGGCAAAGGCTATCACCAAGCTCAATGACAGCGGCTTCAACAATATCACCGTAACCGAGCAATCGACTCTTGATCCCACAAAGTACGGTCATGTTATCAGCCAAACCCCCTCGACTTCGGGCTTGGATAAATTCAAAAAATTCCCCACTGATACTGCTATTGTTATAGTAATCGGCAAAGGTGTTATCGGATGATTGAAAAAGACGGCATTTTAATTAAAGGCATCGGCGGCTTCTATTATGTTGAAGCCGACGGTGTTCTCTACGAATGTAAGGCAAAGGGCAAGCACCGCCGTAACGGAATTTCTCCCTTGCCGGGCGATAATGTTCGGATAACCGTTAATGAGGAGGGCTATTGCTCGCTTGATAGCATTTATGAGCGCAAAAATGCCCTCAAACGCCCGACTGTTGCCAATGTTGACAAATTGTTCATCATCTCGTCAACTGTCAATCCTGCGCCGAGTACGCTTGTTATCGACAAGATGACGGCGATTGCCGCACAAAAGGGAATTGAATGTGAGATTATATTCACTAAGGAAGATTTGCAATCTGATAACGGGCTTGCCGAGGTTTACCGCAAATCGGGCTTTGCCACTCATTGCGTTTCGTCGCTGAACGGTGATGGTGTTGAGGAAATACGCAGGGCGATTGAAGGCAAAATCTGCGTTTTTTCAGGCAATTCGGGTGTCGGTAAATCAACTCTGCTCAATGCTTTAATTCCCGATTTGCAGCTTGAAACGGGTGAAATCAGTGAAAAGCTCGGCAGAGGTAGGCATACAACACGCCAAGTTGAGCTGTTCCATGTCGGCAAGGGTTATATTGCGGATACTCCTGGCTTTGCGGCTATAGAGCTGACTGGTGATGAGATTATTCTCAAGGATGATTTGCAGTATTGCTTCAAGGAGTTTGAGCCGTATCTCGGCTTATGCCGCTTTACCTCATGCGCACATATTGCGGATAAGGGCTGCCGTATTTGCCAAGCTGTTGCCGATGGCGAAATTATGCAAAGCCGTCACGAAAGCTATGCTGCAATGTATAATGAAGTTAAAGATATTAAGGATTGGGAATTAAAGTAACAGTTAAGTAATCCTCTGCATAATATAAGGTAGGTTAATGAAAGGGGATTACATAAATGAAAATTGTTGTTTTTCGCAGTCCGAAAGCTTTGGAAGCAGTTTTAAGAATGATATTCGGAATTAAAAAAATGAATATCCAATAAAAAATCAGGCTTAAACCAAAACGGTTTAAGCCTGATTCTGTTTATGGTTGCTTATTATTCCCAGTTTTTCCAAACCTCCGGCTGATAGCCGACGGTTGCTTTCTTGCCGTTGCGAACAATCGGTGTTTTGAAGAGTGCAGGGTTTTCGAGCAGCTTTTCCTCTTTTGCCGAAGCATCGGCAAGGTAGGCAATGAACAGCTCATCATAAAGCTTGCTTTTTTGGTCAACAAGGTTGTCGAAGCCACCGACGGCTTGCTTAACGCTGTTGTATTCACCCTTGCTCATTCCGTATTTTGCAACATCAATCATTTGATATTTTATGCGGCGCTCTTTAAAATAACGCTCTGCCTTTTTTGTATCAAAGCATTTTGCTTTGCCGAAAATTTGAATGTTCATTGATTTTCACCGTTGAATTCTGTTGATAAAACAGCCTTTGCCTTACGCTTTGCTTCGAGCTCAATGTACATTTTTTCACGGAATGCACCGTGAACATTGAACAGGATCATGGAAAGACCGTAACCGAAGCGGGCAACAGCAGGAGCAAGGCAGAAAATTGCGAAAATGCCACGGAGCATTGCCGGATCTGATTGCGGAATAACATTACCTGCAATATCCTTGAGAGGAGTGTAGCGAACAAGCTCAACAACAATGCCTGTCATTGCGCCTGTAAATGTCTTGGAAAGCTTTGTAACATAGCCGTCAACTGCATTAACAAGACCTTCGTTACGCACGCCTGATTCCCATTCGAGGTAATCGTACATATCGCCCTTGAGTACGCCTGTGCAAACGAACATAAGGCAGTTTGGCAGACCGCATATCGTAAGCATAAAGATAACCCAAATGAAGTTGAAAATGTTCCAACCGTCACCAAACGGTGTGTAGCCAACAACAAAGAGAGTTGTATATGCCACGCCGCCGAAGAAGCCTGCGAAAATCGCACAAGTTCTTGCGCCGAATTTTTTGATAAGCTTCGGAGCAAGCGGAGTGATTATGTAGTTCGGCAAGCCTGTGAAAAGACCGCAAATTGTGCCGTTTGTCAGCCTACCTGTGCAGTTGAGCCAGAATAAGCTTTCGTTTGCACCGCCGATGCTCTTAATATCCGAAAAGAAGGTTGAAAGAATAATTGCAAGCAGGGGGCGGTTGGTTATGATGTACTTTAAGGATTTGAATATGGAAACATTTTCCATATCCTCTTTTGATGCAATCGGCACACGCTCTTTTATGGTTCGGAATGCGAATATCGAGCAGATCGCCAAAAGCACAACAAAGAATAATGCGTAGCCAAAGTAAACCTTTTCCTGAGAAATATTCGTCAGCTTCGGCAAGAAGTCAACCGTAACAGGGACAAGCGATGGTATCCACATACCGAACAAATCGACAAATTTTTGTATTGTTATCAAATTGTTTCGCTCATCTAGGTTTGGCGTTATGTTGTAAAGCAGAATTTTCCAAGCGCTGAAATAAGAAATTCCGATGCTGTAAATGATGCTTGCAACGATTGCGTAAAGCGGTCTTGCGCTCATAGGCAGTGCATAAGGCACGCTGAAGAACATCAGCGTAGTGATTGCCCAAAGCGGCATTGGCAACACAAGGAACGGCTTGAGTCTACCCCAACGGGTTCGGCATCTGTCGATAATAATGCCCGAAAGGGGGTCATCAAGCGCATCCCAAATGTTAGTGATGGCGTTCATAAGTGCGATTGAACTGCCCGAAAGTCCTGTGAAGTTAATGAGGAAGTATTGCTTCCATGTTTCGATATATGCTTCTAAATTTTTTGTGCCGTATGATGTTAGAACATAGGCGGCGATTTCTTTTGGGGTTAAAAATCTGCGTTTTTGCCTGTCTAAGCCGGCAGAGGGAGTAGGCAGAATATCGGTGAGAACCGATGTGTTGTTCTCCTGCATTTTTTCACCTCAATATTGAAAATTTTAGTTTACATTTACAAGCCAACCGAGTTCATCGGGAATGAGTCCGTTCTGGATGCCGACAATGTTGTCGTAAAGCTTCTGAGCAGTTGGACCGATTTTGCCGTCGTTAATAATGAGCTTTTCTTCGCCTGTAAACAGCTCGCCGATCGGGGAGATGACTGCGGCTGTACCTGTGCCGAATGCTTCTTCGAGAGTGCCGTTGTGTGCTGCTTCGACAATTTCATCAAGTGAAAGTCTGCGCTCACTTACGTTGCAGCCCCATTTGCGCAAAAGCTCAAGGCAGGACATACGAGTGATACCGCTGAGAATACTGCCCTGAAGTGAGGGAGTAACGATTTCACCGTTGATTTTGAAGAATACGTTCATCGTGCCGACTTCTTCGACATATTTTCTCTCACAGCCGTCAAGCCAGAGAACCTGAGCATAGCCGAGCTTGTTAGCATCATCCTGAGCCTTGAGTGAAGCAGCATAGTTGCCGCCTGTTTTTGCAAAGCCCATACCGCCTTTAACAGCACGGACATAGTTGCGCTCAACATAAATCTTAACGGGATTGATGCCCTCTTTGTAGTATGAGCCGACAGGGGACATAATTACAATGAACATCAGATGGTGTGCCGGATGAACGCCAACATGGGGGTCAACGGCAATGATAAAGGGGCGGATGTAAAGAGCTGTGTTTTCGCCCTCGGGAATCCACTCCTCATCAATTTCAACAAGCTTGCGGATTGCATCAACCATAAATGCTTCGTCAAACTGCGGGATGCAGATACGCTCATTGGATTTGTTGAGTCTTTCCATATTCTTTTCGGGGCGGAAAAGAACAGCCTTGCCTGTTGCCTTTGAATGGTAAGCTTTCATGCCCTCGAAAACCTCTTGAGCGTAGTGAAGAACCATTGCGGCAGGGTCAAGTGCAAGAGGACCGTAGGGAACGATTCTCGGATCAACCCAGCCTTTGCCCTCGTAATAATCCATAATAAACATATGGTCGGTAAAGTAGTTACCGAAGCCGAGGCTATCAGCGGCGGGCTTGGGCTTTTTTTCTGTTGTTAATGTGATTTTGATTTCCTGCATTGTTATCTCTCCTATATGTAAGGTGATTTACAATCGCATCTGTCGTTAAAAGGGGCAGTCTGTGATGTATAAACAAAAATATAATACCATAATATAAGGCACGATTTCAATATTTTTCTTGTAAAAATTATAATTAAAAATACAATCTTTCCAAAACCCTTGATATTTCAAGGCTTTTCGCCTAT
>CAYQRS010000011.1:0-19459 GCA_964419825.1 uncultured Eubacteriales bacterium | reverse complement strand
TGTCGATATATGCGTCAGGCTTTTTTCTAACCAACTTAACAACCGTCTCAACATGATGAGTGAATGGGAACATATCCACGGGTTTGATTTTTTTGACCTGATAGCCGTGGGCAACGAGGTATTTGAGGTCTCTTGCGAGCGTTTCGGGGTTGCAGGAGATATAGACAACCCTTTCGGGGGCGAGTGTGCAAAGGCTGGAGAGGAAGCGTGTATCGCTTCCCGCTCTCGGTGGATCCATAAAGACAACATCTGCTTTTTCGCCGTTTTGAGCCATATCAACCATAAACCGACCTGCATCGGCGCAGACAAAATGTATGTTTTCGGCATTGTTGCGCTTTGCATTATCGATTGCATCACGCACGGCGGCTTTATTAAGCTCCGCACCGATAACTTCGCCTGCCTCCTTTGCGGCGATTATGCCGATTGTGCCCGTGCCGCAATAAGCGTCGATAACTTTTTCCTTGCCTGTCAATGAGGCGTATTCAACCGCAAGGGAATAGAGGCTCTCGGTCTGCTGAGGATTGATTTGGTAAAAAGAATTCGGGCTGATGCGGAATGTGCATCCGCAAAGGCAATCTTCAATGTAGCCGTTGCCGTAAAGCGTTTTGTTTGTTTCGCCGAGCACAAGATTGGTGCGCTTCGGGTTGATGTTTTGAACGATTGTTGTAATTTCAGGATGCTCTTTTAATAGCGCCGCAATAAAATTGTTTTTGGAGGGGAAGGCACTTGAAGCGGTTACGAGAACAACCATATATTCTTTTGTTGCATAGCCGCAACGAACAAGCACATGGCGCAAAAAGCCGTTGCCGCTGTCCTCATTATAAGGACGCATTTTGAAAGAACGCAAAAGCGAGCGGATCGTAACAATGATTTCATCCGCTTTTTGGTTCTCAATCATACAACTGTCAACATTAACAATGCGGTGGCTGCTGCTTTGATAAACTCCGCTGATAATTTTGCCGCCTCTGGTTACGCCGAAAGCCGCCTGAACCTTGTGGCGGTAATGATACGGGTCTTTCATTCCGAGGATTTTGCCGACTCTGCCATATCTGCCGACAAGCTTTTCGACCTGTGCCTGCTTGTATCTGAGCTGACGGTCATAATCCATATTTTGCAGTTGGCATCCGCCGCATTTTTTGCTTAATTCACAGCGCATTTTATTCCTCCACCGATGTTATTCTGAAGCCGAAGCTGTATTTTTTGAAAGGATAAAGGATGTAAGGCTTACGCAGTAAAGCCCAGCCGGGCATATCTCCGCCGACACCGCAGGAGCAGGCATCAAGGTTAACGGAAATATAATCATCGTTTTCAAGCTCATAAAGATGCTTGGCTTTTTCAAGCTTTTCCTGACTGTAATTGCGTGCGTTGAATTCAAAAGCTCCGCCGTCAAGAGCCTCGTATTTGAAGCCCTTGCCGTCATTATCTGTCAAAGTAAGGCTGCGAACATCAACACGCTGACCGTTTTCCTGTGGGCGCATATATCTGTGTTCAAGCTCGCTGACCGTTGCCTTGTGAATGTCGATTTTTTGACCTGTCTTACGGTCGCAATAACATTCATGAGGACCTCTGCCGTACCATTCGGCGTTTGAATAAGCCTGCGGCACACCGAAGCGCAAGCCAACCTTAATCAGCTTGAAAATGTAGCCCTTTGCACAGTGGCGTACATCAACGCTTCCGTTTGAATTGATTGTATATTCGGTTTTAACTCCGCCAACAAGGGGAGCAGACCATTTTACTGTAACGACACATTCCGTCGGCTTAACCTGAGTGACCTTGAATGAGCGCACCCTGCAAAGCGCCGTTGCATTACGCCACAAATATTTGACATGGAGGAATTTCAGCATCGGCACAAAGTTGAAATATGAGGCATCGTTATCCGTCAAAGCACGGAAGAAGTTAGGCTTAACGCCGTGAGCGCTTTCAAGCATTTCCTTGCCGCCGAGGCAGAGTGAGGATAACACTCCCTTTGAGAATTCAACATTCACCTTGGGGGATTTAACGGTTAGATGTCTGCCGCTGAGGTTAATATCGAGCGCAACATCGCTTTCCTGCTGCTGAATCGGCTCGGCTTCCTTGATTACAAACTGCTCAAAGGTCATTTCAAAGCCCTTTTCAGCCCATGCCGTGTCATCACTCAGCTTCCATGAGAAGGTGAGGACACATTCGCCTTGCGGAAGCTTTTTATAATCAAACGGAATTTCAACCTTAAGGCTTCCTCTCGGCTCAATGTCGAGCGTGCCGAAAGTGCCCTCGGAATAGATGTTTCCGTTTTCTTTAATTGTCCAATCAAGAGTATAGCGGTTGTGGTTTGCGAAGAAATGCTTGTTGACGATTTCAAATTGCATAAATTCAAAGCTTACGGGCTTGACCGTAACATCGGCATAGCATTTCTTGACCTCGTAATAAGAGGGGTGGGGGATACGGTCTGCGCCGATAATGCCGTTTGCGCAGAAATAGAAGCTTGTTGCGCCCTCGCCGAAATCGCCACCGTAAAGCCATTTTGTAACGCCGTTTTCTTCAACCTTGATTGCTTGGTCAACATAATCCCAAATGAAGCCACCGCAAAGGTTATCGTATTTTTCAAACGCATCGATGTATTCCTTGAAATTGCCGAGGCTGTTTTCCATAGCGTGGGCATATTCGCAGAAAATGACAGGTCTGGTTTCGTAATGCTCGGGCTTGATGGGCTTGCTGTCTGCCGCAAGCTGATTGAGGAGGTTTTCGATGGGGCTGACCTTGACCTCTTGCTTGTTGCCGAGCTTTTCAACATAGCTTTCAACAGGGTACATACGGCTGATAAAATCGGATTTATCAAAATCAAATTCGCCCTCGTAATGAATGAGCCTTGTGTCATCAAGCGCCTTGATTGCATCACGCATAAGCGCAAAGTTATTGCCGTCACCTGCCTCGTTGCCAAGCGACCAGAAGCAGATGCAGGCGTGGTTGCGGTCACGCATAACCATGCGTTCAACTCTGTCAACGCAGGGGGCAGACCAACGGGGATCGTCACCTGGGCAATTCTTGCGGCGAACACCGTGCGTTTCAACATCGGCTTCGTCCATAACATAAAAGCCGAGCTCATCGCAAAGCTCATAAAGGAACGGATCGTTCGGATAATGGCTTGTGCGGATTGCGTTGATGTTAGCCTGCTTCATCAGGTAGAGATCCTTGTAATAGGTTTCACGGGGTACAGCCCAACCGTTTGAGGGATCGTAATCGTGGCGGTTAACGCCTTTAATGATGACGGGCTGACCGTTTATCAAAAGAATATTGCCTTTCTTTTCAACACGCTTAAAGCCGATGCGTGAGGTCTTGACGCAGATGATTCTATCCTGCGAACGCAAAACAACAAACACACGGTAAAGCTCAGGTGTTTCGGCAGTCCAATGAGCTGCATCGGGCTGAACATAGCTGAATTTGCAGGTGTTGCAGCCTGGGTTTATCGTAACCTCCTCGCTTGCAATCATCTGCGGCTCTGCGCCCTCCTTGGCAAAAAGCAGGTCAACATAAGCGATTGCGGCGGAGGAAGTGAAATTGCGTGTTGTAACCTCAACATCAAGGTTGCCGTTTGCATAGCTTTCATCAAGCTGGGCACGGGCGTAAAAATCCCACAAGGTGACCTTTGGCTCGGCAAAAATATAAACCTCACGGTAAATGCCGCTCAAGAACCACATATCCTGATCCTCAAGATATGTGCCGTCGCTGTAGCGGTAAACCTCAACCGTGATTTGGTTTTCACCCTGAACAAGGTAATCGGTTATATTGAATTCGGCAGGTGTCATCGAGCCCTGTGAATAGCCGACACGGCGACCGTTTATGTAAAGGAAGAATGCGGATTTAACTGCGCCGAAATGAATGAACACTTCACGCTCCGCAAAATTTTCGGGCACGGTGAACCTGCGGCGGTAGATGCCGACCTCGTTTTTGCTGTGGCTGATTGCAGGAATACGGTAGCGGTTTTTTGAAACGGTGTTGGGCAAAAATGAGCAAAGATAAATCGGCTTGCCGTAGCCCCTCATCTGCCAAACCGAGGGCACATCGATCGTGTCCCAAGCGCTGTCATCTAAATCAACTGCGCTGAAGCTACCAGGCAATTCGTCAACGCCCTTTTGCCAGTAGAACTTCCAATCGCCGATTAAGGTCTTTTTGTACGGCAAATCGGTGCAGTCAATGGCATCGTTAAATCTATCGTAAGGGTGCGCAAGACAGTGACCGTCTTCTTTATTCTCTTTGAAAATCGAGGGATTCTCCCAGTATTTTAATTCTTTCATATTGACAACCTCCGCAAATTTGAAAATTCACACAAAGTTACAATAATTATACAATATAAGGTAAAACAATTCAACCGTAAAAAACAAAAAACACCGCTCGAAAAAGAATTAGTCATTCTTTGCAAGCGGTGTGATTTAATTTTTCGGGATTGATTATTTTTTCTTTTCCTTGGCGTTAACAGAAGCCTCGATTGATTGCTGTTCAAGCTGACTGTGGTATTCAACCGTGTCACGGAAGTAAAGGCTGTTTAAGCCGTCTGCAAAGGCCTGAGCGGCAGAGCCCTCGTAGCCCTCAACGATAAGGTCGGAGCAAAAGAGGAAGGCATCCTCCTCAATCGTGGTGACGGATTGCGGAATGAAAATGTTGCCGAGCTGTTCACAGCCGTAAAAAGCGTTTTTGCAGATTTTTTTAACGCCGTCTTTGATGACAACCCTCTTGAGGTTGGAACATTCGGCAAAAGCGTTCTCCTCAATGGTTTCGTATGTTTCGGGAATCGCAATGCTGATCAAATCAAAATTGCGCCTGAAAACTATACCGAAAGAGGTGACGGGCTTGTTTTTGAAGCTGATTGGGAGATTGATGCTTGTAGCCTCGCCAATGTAATCGGTTATTATTGCATAGGTGTCATATTCCTTGAAGCAGAAGCCGTCAGCAACGACGGTTTCGCCAATATCAAGAGTTGACGGCTCGGTTGCTTGGGTGCTGTCTGAATTGCCGTTAATGCAAGCGGTAAGGCTGAAAAGCGTGATTGCCGCAAACAGTAATGCAAATGCTTTTTTCATAAAAATCCCCCGAAAATAACTTTACTAAGTTAATATTACAGTCATCATAGCATATTTCGATTGGTTTTGCAACTTATTCAAAAAACTTTTGTTGTACGCTTTTTTGT
Source organism: uncultured Eubacteriales bacterium (assembly GCA_964419825.1). Lineage (GTDB taxonomy): Bacteria > Bacillota > Clostridia > Oscillospirales > Acutalibacteraceae > UBA8612. The sequence continues at coordinate 14,298 of CAYQRS010000011.1, read as the reverse complement.
ACTGAAAAAGTGATTTTTTGTATTGACAACAGAACATTTGTTCTGTAGAATTGTAGATAGGCGGGTTGAAAATAACCAAACGGAGGTAAAAATGCCCAAAAGAAACAACCTGCGTGAAGAGGATGAGGTTCAAACCGAATGGTCACAGGTTTCTTATGACCTGTGGTGCAGAGATAATGCGACTGATTATTTTACTGTTCCCGGAGTAAAAGCGGTCAATATCTATGAGGTTGTGAATTCGGTTATCGATAACGATTTCACGCCTGCTGAGCAAAAAATCGCAAGGCTGAATTGGTTTGAAAATCTTTCTCCTGCGCAAATTGCCAAAATGACAAACACAACAACACCGAATGTTTACCAAACCTTATCCCGTGCAAGGGCAAAAATCAAGCTTGTTTTGAAGCATATCATAAATTGCCCTGCATACAGGTTTGAGAAGGAATTTTAAAGAAAGGAATCTGAAATGACCGAAAAATCATTAACACTGCTCGCTGACGAATACGCTGAAAACATTGCTGAACTCGAAAGGCAAATACATAATTGCCGCCGCAGCATCGAAAAAGCCAAGCAATCGAGAAGGAATATGGCGGTAAATAGGCTCACACGCAACCTTACGGTTCTCTATGACCAGCGCAACGAGCTGAGGGAAATCGAATTCCATTTGCGCTCTTATTATGACTCGGATGTATCACAAGCCGTGTGAAGCCGTTTTAACTGTCGGAGTGATTTGAGAATAGAATAATCCCGTAACGATTTTTTGGAGGAGAGATGATGAAAACATTTAAAGTTATTGATATTTCCAAATATCAGGGTGCAGTTGACTTTAAAAAGGTTAAAGCAGATGGCGTTGATGCCGTGATTTTGCGTTGCGGTTACACAGGCTACGGCAAAGCAAAAAAGAAATCTGCAGACAGCCGTTGGGAAAGCAACTATCAATCGGCAAGGGCGGCAGGTCTGCCTGTCGGAGCTTATTATTATTCCTGCGCAACGAGCGAGGATGAAGCTAAGTCAGAGGCCGAATTTGTGCTTGAACTGATTAAAGATAAAAAAATCGATTACCCTGTGTTTTGGGATACTGAGGATAACCATAATACAGAAAAATATTCACCCGAAAGCCAGCTCTCAATCGGTAAGGAACGCTTAACGAAGGTTGGACTGGCTTTTTTGAATACGCTTGAACGCAACTGCATCAGGTGCGGCGTTTATGCTTCAACATCGTGGCTGAATAATCAGCTCGATATGAAAAAGCTTGGCAAATACGATGTTTGGGTGGCTCAATATGCCGCCAAGGTTACCTATAAAGGCAATTACACGATTTGGCAATATACCTCAAAGGGTAAGGTCAACGGCGTTGACGGCAATGTTGATATGAGCATTTGCTATGCCGATTATGTCAGTGAAGCCGAAAAAGGTAACTCAGAGGAACTCAAAAGAGGGGATAGCTCCTTTGCTGTTCTCAATTACAAAATGCTGCTTGCGGTTGCTAAGAAGCTGGGAATTGTCACACAGGGTGTTGACGATAACGGAATTTTCGGTGCAGGAACAGAGCTTGCAACCAAGCAGCTGCAAAAAGAGCTTGATTTATGCCAAAGCGGCAGAGTTAATCAGGCAACGGTCATTGCCGCCAAAGACCTCATTAACGGCGTTATTGCAAGCCGTTCGGAGCGTATGATATGACAGCACCAGAGGTTTTGGAACACCGAATTGCCCAGCTTGAAAAGAATGTTCAGCGGCTTTCGGAAAAAGTCAACGGCTTTGCCGTTTCGCAGGCGGCAACTGCGGCAAAGCTCGATAATATGCTCATAACGCTCGGAGAATTGAAGGAAAGCATTAGCGGCTTGAATAAACGCCCGATTCAGTTCTGGGATAAGCTTTTGCTTGCCATTCTCTCTGCGGCGGCAACAGCGTTTGTTGCGTTTTTGATTAAGTGAAAAAGAAAGGATAAGAAACGATGCAGTTAACGGAATTTTTGCTTGAGGAGGGGCTGGTTATTATACCTGTGCTCAATATTCTCGGCAAGCTTTTGAAAGAAGCTCAATTTGTAAAAGATAAGTTTATACCACTGATTTTGCTTGTTGCAGGCGTTTTTGCAGGTATCGGCGTTATGGGGCTGAGTGTCCAAAGCGTCATTCAAGGTGTTCTGCTTGCAGGCACGGCGGTATTCGGTAACCAAATTTATAAGCAGCTGAAGGAATAAGTCTAAGCTCCGAATTGTGAAATAATGCACAATTCGGAGCATTTTTTGTTGTTTTATTGAGCCGAATGTGGTATAGTTTGAATGTAATAACTTTTAGGAGAAGTAAAAATGGCTTTTATCAGCGTTTTCGATGTAATCGGTCCGAATATGGTCGGCCCGTCAAGCTCGCATACTGCGGGTGCCGCTTCAATCGGTCTTTTGACAAGGAAGATGATCGGCGAAGAAATCAAAAGAATCAAATTCACACTTTACGGCTCTTTTGCTCAAACCTACCGTGGTCACGGCACGGATAAAGCTCTTTTGGGCGGCGTGCTCGGCTTTGCAACGGATGATGAGCGAATTAGGAACAGCTTTGCGTTGGCAGAGCAAGCGGGTCTTGATTTTTCTTTTGACACAGCAGAAGAAGAGGATGTTTATCCGAATACCGTCGATATTGAGGTTGAAGGCGCAAGCGGCAGAGTTTTGACCGTTCGCGGCGAATCAATCGGCGGCGGCAAGGTGCGCTTAACAAGGATAAACGGCGTTAAGGTTCAGTTCACAGGCGAATATCATGCGCTTATCGTCATTCAGCGTGACAGCCCAGGTGTTGTTGCAACCGTAACAACTGCGTTGAGCGAATGTGATGTTAACATTGCCTATCTGCGTGTTTTCCGCCGTGAAAAAGGCGGCGTAGCTTATACGATAATTGAATCCGATGAGGAAATCACCGAAAATGCAGTTAACCAAATCAAGAAAAATCCGGCAATAATCGATATTATGACGGTTAAAAGATAAGGAGGGTAATTATGGATTTTGTTACAGCGGAAGAATTGATTGCCCTTTGCGATGAGGGCAAAAGCATAGCGGAGGTTATGCGTGAGCGTGAGGTAACTTGCGGCGAAACGGATTATGAAACCATCGAAGCCAGAATGAAAAAAGCGCTCGAAATTATGCGTGAATCGGCTCATAAACCGATTGGGAATGTAATTCCATCCGTCGGCGGAATTATCGGCGGCGAAGCGAACAAGCTGAATGAACACAAGCAGAAATCGATTTGCGGCTCTGTTCTAACAAAAGCGCTCATCTATTCGCAGGCTGTGCCTGAGGTTAATGCCTCAATGGGTGTTATCGTTGCCGCACCGACGGCAGGCTCGGCAGGTGTTTTGCCGTCGATTTTGCTTGCGCTTGAGGAAGAATTTGCATTGGATGAAAAAACCGTTCTCGATGGACTTTTCACAGCAGGCGCTGTCGGCTATCTGCTGATGAGAAATGCCTCTGTTGCAGGTGCGCAGGCAGGCTGTCAGGCTGAGGTTGGCTCGGCTTCGGCAATGGCGGCGGCAGCGGCTGTTGCAATGTTTGGCGGAACGCCGAGGCAGAGCCTTGATGCCGCTTCAATCGCTCTTTCAAACCTCTTGGGCTTGGTTTGTGACCCGATTGCAGGTCTTGTTGAAGCACCGTGCCAGAGCAGGAACGCAATCGGTGCGGCAAACGCTTTGACGAGTGCCGAAACAGCCCTTGCAGGCATAAAGGCTGTTATTCCGTTCACCGAAATGAGCGATTCGATGTACAGAGTCGGCTGCAAATTGCCGAGCGAATTGCGTGAAACAGCGCTCGGAGGCTGTGCCGCAACGCCGACGGGCTGTGCTTACAAATGCAGTATTTTAGGCTGCGGTAAATAATAAAGGAATTAAAAAATGTCATCTCAGCGTTTAAACCGAGATGACATTTTTCTTTTTATCTAAGCAGCTCTTCTGCTCTTGCAAGTGCCTTGTCAATGTTTTCGCAGAAGTTTTCTTTGCCGATTTCCTTATACATTCCGCTCTTTTTGAGCACCTTCATCGGCTGAGCGTTAACGTGCGACATAATCAGTGTAGAGCCGTTCTTTTGGCAGGCTTTGATAAGCGATTCAAAGCTGTGGATGCCTGTTGCATCGATTGTAGGCACGCTTCTCATACGCAGGATAAGAACCTTTTTATCGGCGCTTTTGATAACATCGGCAATCTTGTTGGAAACGCCGAAGAAAATCGGACCTGTGATTTCAAAGACCATTGCGCATCGGGAATATGCTTGAGATTGATGCTGTTTTCGTCGGTAGATTCATCAAATTCTTTCCAGCCGTAAGCATCGGTAACATCGCTCATTCGCTTCATAAACATAACCGTAGCGAGAATTACGCCTGCGATGATCGCAACAACAAGGTCGAAAACAACGGTGAGCACGAATGTGACGAGCAGAACAAGCGTGTCACTTTTGGGTGCGTGCTTGATAATTCCGACGAATTCACGCCACTCGCTCATATTGTAAGCAACAACGAAAAGGATTGCGGCAATCGTCGGCATTGGGATAAGCGAAGCGTAGGGCATTGCAACAACCAAAACGATGAGAAGCACAACTGCGTGAACCATACCGCTGATTGGCGTGCGACCGCCGTTTTTGATGTTGGCGGCTGTTCTTGCAATTGCGCCTGTTGCAGGGATGCCGCCGAAAAGAGCGGAAGCAATGTTACCTGCGCCCTGCGCAACAAGCTCCATGTTCGAGTTGTGGCGGCTGCCGATCATACCGTCGGCAACAACGCAGCTCAAAAGCGATTCAACAGCTGCAAGCACGGCGATTGTGAACGCATCGGGCAGGATTGCCTTAACTGTGCCGAAGCTGAATTCAGGGAGAGTGAATTTCGGCGGAGCGGATGAAATTGTGTAAAGGTCGCCGATTGTGTTAACATTCAAATCGAGGAGCTTAACAAGTGCGGCGCAAATGATGATTGCGATAATCGAAGCGGGAATTTTTTTGAGGAATTTCGGCGTGATGATGAGAATTGCGAGCGACACAGCGCCGATGATGAAAGCCTCAAGGTTGAAAGTGCCGAAGCAGTTGATAACCTCTTTGACCTTGTCCATTGTTTCAATCGGTGAATTTTGGAAGGTAAGACCGAAGAAATCCTTGAGCTGACCGATTAAAATTGTAATTGCGATGCCTGTGGTGAAGCCCGTAGTGATTGTGTACGGAATGAACTTAATAAGACTGCCGAGCTTGAAGATACCCATGAGTATGAGCAAAATGCCTGCAATAACGGTTGCGAGAACCAAGCCCGAAAAGCCGTTTGTTGCAACAATTCCTGCAACGATGGAAGCGAATGCCGCTGTAGGTCCTGCAATCTGAACACGGCTGCCGCCGAGGAACGAAATGACGAAGCCTGCGACGATTGCGGTGTAAAGACCTTGCTCAGGGCCGACACCCGATGCTAACGCAAGAGCAATTGAAAGCGGCAGAGCAATAATCGCAACGATAACGCCTGCGGTCAAATCTTTAGCAAATTGTTGACCTGAATAGTTTTTCAAGCATGAGAAAAGCTTTGGTTTTAATTCCTTCATTATTAAATAATCCCCTCAGATTTATTGACAGCTTACAATTATAAACCTCCTATAATCCCTTTTCAAGTGATAACAGTTAATTCTATGTAGTGCTTAAAAAAGCCGAAAAATCGTGAAATTTTATGGTAAAAAAGTAAAACCTCGGTCACATTAACCGAGGTTTGATTTTAACGCCTGTAGATATAGTTGAGCCTTGCCCAACGGTTTTTGTCGATTGAGGCGAGCTGTTCTGCGGTAACACGGTATTGCCAGTTGCCGTCTGCCTTGCCTGGGATGTTGAGCCTTGTGTCCGAACCGTAGCCGAGTAAATCCTGAATCGGCATAATTACCGTGTCGGCGTGGCTGGCAAAAACTGTGCGTATGATTGAATCATAGCCGTTATTCCAATCGGGAGAAGTGTAGCCGCAGTATTCGAGCATACCCTTTCTTGCCTCATCATTAAGCTCCCAAACATAGCCGAGGAGGGTGTTGTTATCGTGCGTGCCCGTGTAGGCAACGCAGTTTTTCGGGTAATTGTGCGGCTGATGCAAATTATCGTTATCAGCCAAAAAGCCGAATTGAAACACCCTCATTCCTGGGAACTTGCTGTATTTCACAAGGTCTGTTACTTCCTTCGTGATGTCGCCGAGATCCTCTGCGATGACCGCATCTTCGCCTGCGATTTCCCTTGCCATATCAACAAAGCGTTCAGCAGGACCTTTAACCCATTTGCCGTTTTTTGCGGTTTTTGCGTTTCCGTCAACGCTCCAATAGCTTTCAATTCCCCTGAAATGGTCGATACGAACCATATCAAACAGCTCAAGGTTATGCTTGAGCCTTGCCTGCCACCATTTGAAGCCGTCTTTTTCCATTTTTTCCCAATCGTAGATCGGGTTGCCCCAAAGCTGACCTTCCTCAGCAAAATAATCGGGCGGAACTCCTGCAACACAGCTCGGCTTGTTGTCTTCATCGAGCAGGAACAGCTCCTTGTTCGCCCAAACATCACAGCTGTCAAAGCTGACATAAATCGGAATATCGCCGATTATTTTAATGCCCTTTTCGTTGGCGTATGTCTTGATTTGTGCCCATTGAGCAAAGAAATGGTACTGAATGAATTGCCACAAAAACTCGTCATTTTCATCGTAATTTTCGTTTTTCCATTCAGTCCAGCATCTTTCATTATTAGATTTCTTAAGCGCCATAAAGCGGCAAAATTGAGCCAAATATTTGTGTTCGGCAATGAAAGCCTTGATTTTTTCTTTTTCAGCCGCATCAACACGTTCGGCAGCCTTGGCAAGCAGAGCAGTGCGTGTGTGGTAAAGGCGAACAAATTCGCAGCTATATGGTGTTTGCTGCTTTGCGGAGTCAAGCTCCTCCTTAGTCAAAAGCCCTTGCTCAAAAAGTGTCGGCAAATCGATAAAATAAGGGTTGCCGCCGAAAGCGGAATATGATTTGTAAGGTGAATTACATTCATCAACCAAGCAAAAGGGGAGCACCTGCCAGAGCTTAAAGCCGCAGGAATGTAAAAAATCGATGAAGTCTTTGGCTTCCTTACCGAAGCTGCCGCAGGAATATTCTCCTGGCAGAGATGAAATGTGCATAAGAACGCCGCTTTTTCTTGCCATAAAATCAGTCCTTTATAAAAATCCTACACAGCTCAGGCTATGTAGGATTGATTTGTTTTATTCTTCAATAGCTTTTTGGAGCTTAGATAAGCCGAGGTCGATTTGCTCATAGCTGATGTTGAGCGGCGGAAGCAAACGGACAAGCGTTTTTGCCGTCAGACAAATTACGCCGTTTTCAATGCCTGCCTTAACAACCTCAGCGCCTGTTTTGCCCTCAACCTCAATGCCAATCATCATACCCAAGCCACGGATTGATTTGACGGCTTTGAAGGAGCTGATTTTTTCTCTGATATAATCGCCCTTTGCCTTAACTTCATCAAGGAATTGAGCGTTTGCAACCTTATCGAGTACATAGCTTGCGCCTGCACAAACGATCGGGTTGCCGCCGAATGTTGTGCCGTGAGTTCCTGCTGACATAACGCCGCCGAGAGCCTCGGTGCAAATGCAAGCGCCAATCGGCAAGCCGCCGCCAAGTCCCTTTGCAAGGGTAACGATGTCGGGCTTTATGCCGTAGTTTTCATGAGCGAGGAGAGTGCCTGTTCTGCCGATGCCTGTCTGAACCTCATCAATAATCACAAGAATATCTCTCTCCTTTGCAAAGGCGCAAACCTCCTTGGCAAATTCCTCACCAACGGGGATAACACCGCCCTCGCCTTGAACGATCTCAAACATAATTGCGCAGGTTTTATCCGTAACAGCCGCCTTTACCTCGTCAATATCCTTGTTGACATAAACGAAGCCGCCGTTGAAGGGGGCGAAGCAGGCAGGATGAAGAGCCTCCTGTGCGGTTGCGGTGAGCGTGGACATGGTTCTGCCGTGGAAGGAGTTGTTGATTGTGATAACTTCGTTTCTTCCCTCGCCGTATTTGTCGTAGCTGTATTTGCGTGCAAGCTTGATTGCACATTCGTTGGCTTCAGCACCCGAATTGCCGAGGAATGCCTTAGCAAAGCCTGTTGCCTTAGTGAGCTTGTCGGTGAGCTCGGCTGTTGCAGGGTTGTAGTAAAGGTTGCAGGTGTGCGAGAGGGTATGAGCCTGCTTTGCAACCGCATCGGCCCAGCCACTGTCACTGTAGCCAAGGCAGTTAACACCGATACCTGATGAAAAATCGATGTATTCCTTGCCGTTGACATCAGTTGCAACACTGCCGTTGCCGCTGACCAAGCAAAGGTCGTAGCGTGCATAGGTCGGCATTGCCGATGAATTGTTCATTTCTTTAATATTTTCAAAATCCATTGCAAATCCCTCTTATCTGAACATTGTGCCGACACCCTCATCGGTGAGAAGCTCGATGAGAATGGAGTGTTCGACTCTGCCATCCATAATGATTGCGTGCTTAACTCCACGGCGTACCGCTTCAACACAGCAATCAACCTTGGGTATCATACCGCCTTTGATAATGCCCTGCATTTTAAGAGCAGGAACTTCGCTTACATTAAGCTCACGAATGAGTGTATCTTCGTCATCCTTATCACGGAGCAAACCTTTGATGTCCGTCATAAGAATTAAGTTTTCGGCACCGAGCACAGCGGCAATTCTTGCAGCGGCAAGGTCTGCGTTGATGTTGTATGCGTTGTCGCCGCCTGCAACGGTTGAAATAACGGGGATGTAGCCTTTTTCAAGCACATCGAGCACGGGGTTAATATCAACATCGACAATGTCGCCGACGAAGCCGAGATCCTTTTCCTCGTGCTTTTTGGCGGTTATCATACCGCCGTCAATGCCGCAAAGACCGATTGCTTTGCCGCCGTTCTTTTGGAGCAGGGCAACAAGGTCTTTGTTAACCTTGCCTGCAAGCACCATTTGAACAATATCCATTGTTTCCGCATCTGTGTAACGCAATCCGTCAACGAATTTGCTTTCTTTGCCGATTTTGCCGAGCATTTCGTTGATTTCAGGACCGCCGCCGTGAACAAGAACAACCTTAACGCCGACGAGGTGGAGCAGAACAATGTCCGTCATAACGGCTTGCTTGAGCTTTTCGTTTATCATTGCGTTGCCGCCGTATTTGATGACAACGATTTTGTTGTAATATTTTTGAATGTATGGCAAAGCCTGAACCAAAACCGTTGAACGGTCGAAATTAGAAAAATCCATAATTTACCTCTTTATATTTGCCGAAAGCTTTGTTTGATTTATGAGCGGTAATCTCCGTTGATTTTAACATAATCATAGGTCAAGTCACAGCCCCAAGCGGTTGCCTGAGCCTGACCGTCGCTGAGGGTTACATCAATGCAAACCTCATTTTCGAGCAGAACAGTTTTTGCGGTTTCTTCGTCAAATTCGATTCCTGCGCCGTTTCTGCAAACGGGAACAACACCCTTTGCACTGCGGAAATCAACATCAACGCCGTTAATGTTAAGCTCTGCGCCAGAATAGCCGATTGCACAAAGCACTCTGCCCCAGTTTGCATCTGCGCCGAACATAGCGGCTTTGAGCAGGGAGGAGTTGATGATGCTCTTGGCAACTGTTTTTGCAGTTGCAACATCCTTTGCCCCCTTTATGTTACATTCGATGAGCTTTGTAGCGCCCTCGCCGTCACGGGCGATTTCTCTTGAAAGGTAGCGCAGGGCTTCAAAGAGAGCAGCTTTAAAGGTGTCAAATTCTGCGCCGTCTGCTGTGATTTCATCGTTGCCTGCAAGACCTGAAGCAAGAATTGAACACATATCGTTTGTTGAAGTGTCGCCGTCAACGCTGACCATATTAAATGTGTCGCAAACAACGCCGTTGAGGGCTTTTTTGAGCATTTCTGAGCTGATTGCGGCATCTGTTGTGAGGAAGCAGAGCATGGTTGCCATATTCGGCATAATCATACCGCTGCCCTTTGCCATACCGCCAATGTGGCAGGTTTTGCCGTTAAGCTCAAATTTTACGCAAATCTGCTTTTCGTGTGTGTCGGTTGTCATGATTGCGATTGCAGCCTTTTGACCGCCATCACGGCTCAAGCCGTCTTTGAGAACGCCGATATGGCTTGCAATCGGCTCAAGGTTGATTGACGGACCGATAACGCCTGTTGAAGCAACAATAACATCCTTTGCGCTGATGCCGAGTGCGTCTGCGGCAAGGGCACACATTGCTTCTGCTTTTTCAATTCCGTCTGCTGCGCAGGTGTTTGCAATGCCTGAGTTGCAGATGATTGCCTGAGCAACGCCGTCTTCGAGGTTGGCGGCGGTAACTCTGTTCGGTGCGCCTTTAACAAGGTTGCTTGTGTGCATTGCGGCTGCGGTGCAGGGCTTTTCGCAGTAAACCAAAGCCAGATCGTGTTTTGATTTGTTGCGCCTGATGCCGCAATGAACGGAGTTCGCAACAAAGCCGAGCGGTGTAGTAATTGTACCGTTGATAAATTCCATATTTTTCTCCTTAAAATGCAGGGGGAACAAGGTTAAGTCCCGTGTTTTCGTCAATACCCATAATAAGATTCATATTCTGTATTGCCTGACCTGCCGCACCCTTAACCATATTGTCGATTGTCGAAACAACAATGAGTGTGCCTGTGCGCATATCGAAATGCAACGAAATATCGCACATATTGGTCATTTTAACATTTTTGAGGTTTGCGGTTGCGCCGTCAGCAAGAACACGGACAAATTGCTCACTGGCATATTTGCTCTCATAAGCATTTCTGACCTGCTCCTTGGTAACGCCCTCCTTGAGCTTGACATACATTGTTGAAACAATGCCACGGTTTACGGGGAGAAGGTGGGGGACAAAGGTGACCTTAACCTTCTTACCGCCGACTTTTGAGAGTGTCTGTTCAATTTCGGGCGTGTGGCGGTGCGCACCGACCTTATAAGGCGAAAAAGCCTCGTTGCAATCGGGGTAATGTGTTGTTTGAGAAAGACCTCTGCCTGCGCCTGTAACGCCTGATTTTGAATCGATAATGATGCTGTCTGTTTCAACAAGACCGTTTTCGATTGCGGGGGTAAGACCTAAAGCGGCGGAAGTCGGGTAACAGCCGGGGTTGGCAATGATTTGAGCGCCCTTTGCCTTTTCACGGAATAATTCGGGTATGCAGTAAACGGCATCCTTATGTATTTCGGGCTTGTCAAATGGCTTTTGATACCATTGAGTGTATTCTTCCTCGTCCTCAAGGCGGAAATCTGCGCCCAAGTCGATGAATTTTCTGCCCTTTTCAAGACATTCTGCTGCAAGCGGCTCGGAAAGACCGTGCGGCAGGCAAGCAAAAACAACGTCACTCATATCAACAGCTTCGCTTTGGTTAATACAAACTTTATCGCAAAGACCGAGGAATGAGGGGTAAATATCGGATAATTTTTGACCTTCAAAGCTCTTGGAGCAGAGGGCTGTCAGTTCAACCTGAGGGTGGCTGAGCAAAAGGCGAACAAGCTCTGCACCTGCATAGCCTGTTGCACCGATAACGGCTGCTTTAATTTTCATTTTAATCTTCCTTATTTTTTAATTCTGTTCTTAACGCAGGTTTCAAGGTTGATTGCCTTGTAAACCTCCTCGTCGAAGAGGTCGCAAACTTCCTTGTATTTTTCGAGCGGTAAGGTTTCGAGTGTTAGCTTTTCTCTGATGCAAAGTGCAACGATTTCACCTGTTGCCTTGTAAGCATCACGGAAAGGCAAGCCCTTGCCGACAAGATAATCGGCGCAATCGGTTGCGTTGATGAAGCCTTCTGCGGCGGCTTTGCGCATATTTTCGGGGATAACACGCATTGTTTCAATCATCGGGTCGAGTGCGGTCATGCACATCTTAACCGTGTCGATGGCATCGAAAATAGCTTCCTTATCCTCTTGCATATCTTTATTGTAAGCGAGCGGCAGACCCTTCATTGCGGTGAGCAAAGCAGTCAGATCGCCGAAAACTCTGCCCGATTTGCCACGGATAAGCTCGGCAAGGTCGGGATTTTTCTTTTGCGGCATAATGCTTGAGCCTGTTGAAAAAGCATCGTCAAGCTCAACGAATTTGAATTCCCAACTGCACCAAAGGATAATTTCCTCGCAAAGGCGTGACATGTGAACCATCAGGATTGAGAGTGCGGCAGCGATTTCAAGGCAGAAATCACGGTCTGATACGCCGTCAAGCGTGTTTTCAACAACACCGTCGAAGCCCAAAAGCTCAGCAGTCATTTGGCGGTTGATGGGGTAGGTAGTGCCTGCTAAAGCACCGCTGCCCAAGGGGCTATAATTCATTCTTGCCTTGGCATCGTGCAATCTGCCCATATCTCTTTCAAGCATACTGACATAAGCCGAAAGCTGCATACAGAATGTAATCGGCTGGGCACGCTGAAGATGAGTGTAGCCGGGCATAATCGTGTTTTCGTTCTCGTGAGCCTTGTTATAGATTGTGTCCGTCAAATGGCGGAGCATATCCATAACCTCGTCACATTCCTTGCGGAGAGTAAGACGAATGTCGGTTGCAACCTGATCGTTGCGGCTTCTGCCGGTGTGGAGGCGTTTGCCTGCATCTCCGATGCGAGCGGTGAGAGTCTGCTCAACAAAGGTGTGAATATCCTCCGCATCAGGATCTATTAAAAGGTCACCGTTGGTGATGTCCTCTTTAATCTGTTTAAGGCCGTTGATGATTTTTTCGCAATCCTCAACGGGAATGATGCCCTGCGAGCCGAGCATAACGGCGTGGGCAATGGAGCCGTCAATATCCTCACGGTACATACGGCTGTCGAATTTTATGGATGAGTTAAAATCGTTTGTTCTTTGGTCAGCTTCTTTTGAAAAGCGTCCTGCCCAGAGCTTCATAAGTGAAAAACCTCACATCTTAAAAAATAACTATTACCTTGCGGCACTCGATGAGAAGCTCGAGTGCTGCAAGGTATGATGAGCAGAGAGCGGCTCTGCCCGAAAAGCTTTATAAAAATCAGTTGTTGCGTTCAGCTTCGAGGATTGCACGAACCTTGATCGGAAGACCGAAGAGGTTGATGAAGCCTGCCGAATCCTTCTGATCGTAAACATCATCAGCATCGAATGTTGCGAAATCCTCGCTGTAGAGGGTGTAGGGTGATGTAACGCCTGCGTTGATCATGTTGCCCTTGTAGAGCTTGAGCTTAACATCGCCTGTAACATTCTCCTGAGTTTTGTCAACGAAAGCGCTGAGAGCTTCACGCAGGGGAGTGAACCACTGACCGAAGTAAACAAGCTCTGCAAAACGGAGAGCAACCTGCTCCTTGTAGTGCTGAGTGTCACGGTCGAGAGTGATTGTTTCGAGAACCTGATGAGCTTTGTAGAGGATTGAGCCTGCGGGGTTCTCGTAAACGCCACGGCTCTTCATGCCGACAAGACGGTTTTCAACAAGGTCGCAAAGACCGATGCCGTTTGCGCCGCCGATTTCGTTGAGTTTTTTGATCATTGTAACGCCATCCATCTTGACACCGTCAAGAGCAACGGGGATACCTTTCTCGAATGAAAGAGTGATGTATGTGGGCTTGTCGGGAGCAGCTTCGGGAGCAACGCCCATCTCTAAGAAGCCTTCTTTGAGGTACTGAGGCTCGTTTGCGGGGTCTTCAAGGTCAAGACCCTCGTGTGAAAGGTGCCAGAGGTTCTTATCCTTTGAGTAGTTTGTTTCACGGTTGATTTTAAGGGGAATGTTGTGTGCCTCAGCGTAAGCGATTTCTTCCTCACGGCTCTTGAGGTCCCAAATTCTCCAAGGAGCGATAATCTGCATTTCGGGTGCGAAAGCTTTGATTGCAAGCTCAAAACGAACCTGATCGTTACCCTTACCTGTGCAGCCGTGGCAGATAGCATCTGCGCCCTCAGCCTTTGCGATTTCAACAATTCTCTTTGCAATGATGGGGCGAGCGAAGGCTGTACCGAGGAGGTAATCCTTTTCGTAAACAGCGCCTGCTTTAAGGGTGGGGAAGATGTAATCGTTAACAAAAACATCCTGCAGGTTTTCGATGTAGAGCTTTGAAGCGCCTGTTGCAAGAGCCTTTTCTTCAAGACCCTCAAGCTCTGTTTCCTGACCAACGTCACCGCTTACGGCAATAACTTCACAGTTGTTGTAGTTCTCCTTGAGCCACGGAATGATGATTGATGTATCAAGACCGCCTGAATATGCAAGAACAACCTTCTTTATTTCCTTTTTATTCATTTTTATTCCTCCAATTTGCATATTTATCAATGTTTATGCATGAATTATAACATATCATGAATAAATATGCAATACATTTTAC
>CAYQRS010000010.1:0-19962 GCA_964419825.1 uncultured Eubacteriales bacterium | reverse complement strand
GCCCATAACAGAGCGGTTTTTAACCTCAACGCTTTCGTCAAGCGGCACGGATTGTGCCGAGGTCAGCGGCAAGCCGTTTGAAATCGTGGCAAGGCGAAGCGTGTAATAAGCATCCCTGCTGAGAAGCTCAATTTCCTTGCGCATTTCATCCAACGCCGCTGTTCGCTTCACAACCTCACGCAAAAGGATTTTCTTTTTGCGCTCCATAAGGTCATAGCCGACCTGAGCCAAAGAGAGGGATTTGCGTGCATTTATCAAGTTGCCTTTTGTCGCAAAAACAGTTTCAGCCATAGTTATTATTCCCCTCTCAAGGGTGAAATATATTCTTCGATTTCATCCCTGCCCAAGCGGTCAAGCATTTCATCGGGCAATTTTGCCAGCATCTTCCAACCCAAATCAAGGGTTTGCGTTACGGTGCGGTTCTCGCTCTGTCCCTGCGAAATGAAGCTGTTCTCAAACTCCTCGCCAAAGCGCAGCAGCATTTTATCGCTTGCGGAAAGCTCATCCTCACCGACAACGCCTGCAAGGCTTCTCGCATCCTGAACCTTGGCATAGCAAGCAAAGAGCTGATTGCTGAGCGCCTTGTGGTCTTTTCTTGTGTAGCCCTCGCCGATACCGTCTTTCATAAGGCGTGAAAGTGATGGCAGAACGCTTACAGGCGGATAAATTCCCTTTGCCTCAAGCGCACGGTCAAGAACGATTTGTCCCTCGGTAATGAAGCCCGTCAAATCAGGTATCGGGTGAGTAATGTCGTCGTTGGGCATTGTCATAATCGGGAGCTGAGTTACTGAGCCCTTACTGCCCTTGATAATGCCTGCACGCTCATAAAGCGATGCCAAATCGGAATAAAGATAGCCCGGATAACCCTTTCTGCCCGGGATTTCTCCCTTTGAGGAGCTGAATTCACGCAAAGCCTCGCAGTAAGAGGTCATATCCGTCATAATAACAAGCACATTCATACCCAAATCGTATGCAAGATACTCTGCGGCGGTCAATGCACAGCGTGGAGTGATGATACGCTCGATAATCGGGTCATTTGAAAGGTTGAGGAACATTACAACCTTATTCATAACATTGGAGCTTTCAAACGAAGCTCTGAACTGCTCAGCAACATCGTTTTTCACGCCCATTGCGCAGAAAACGATTGCGAAATCCTCGCCATCGCCTGCTGTTGCCTGCCTTACGATTTGTGCGGCAAGCTCATTATGCTTCATACCTGAGCCTGAGAAAATCGGCAGCTTCTGACCACGGATAAGGGTTGCGAGCGCATCGATTGAAGAAATGCCTGTTTGGATAAAGTTTTTGGGGTAAACACGGGAAACCGGGTTGATTGCACTGCCGTTAATATCACGCTTTAGCTTTGAATAAACCTGACCTAAGTTATCCTTCGGTCTGCCAAGGCCGTCGAAAACTCTGCCGACAATTTCGGGAGAAAGCGCAATTTCCATCGGTCTGCCGCTCAAGCGGGTTTTTGTGTTGCTGAGCGAGATGCCTTTGGTGCCCTCAAAGACCTGAATGGCAACCTTATCGCCCTCAATCATAACAACTCTGCCCTCACGAACAGAACCGTCTTCAAGGCGGATTTCAACCATTTCTTCGTTGAAAACATCTTCAACGCCCTCAAGCACAACGAGCGAACCGCTGATTTTTTCAAGGCCAATATGTTCAATTATCATTTCATCTTCACCGCCTATCAATTAACAGCCGAAAGAGCTTCATCAATCTCGGCAAAAAGGTCATCGAATTTTTCCAATTCATCATTGCCGATGTCGAGCTTCATTTTGATGAGCTTGTCGAAAAGACCTGTTGCAACGATATGCGAAACAGGGATCTGTTTTGCAATGAGGACTTTGGATTTTTCGTAAAGAGCAAGTATTGCTTTCATCATCAGCAAATGCTTTTCAATCGGCACAAAGGTATCCCTTTCGCTCAAAGCATCCTGCTGAAGGAAGCCAACACGGATAACACGAGCAATTTCCATAATAAGCTTCTGGTCATCGGGCAAAACCTCTGAGCCGATAAGCTTAACAATCTCCTGCAAGCGGTTTTCCTCAGCAAGCAAAGCCGCAATCTCATTACGGCAGGGTATGAAATCGGGCGAAACATTCTTATCATACCAAGGTGTGAGGATTCCGATATATTCGCTGTAGCTGTTATTCCAGTTGATTGAGGGGAAGTGTCTTGCATAGGCAAGAGCCTTATCAAGTCCCCAGAAGCAACGGGTGAAACGCTTTGTGTTTTGTGTTACAGGCTCAGAGAAATCCGAGCCCTGCGGCGAAACAGCGCCGATAACAGTAACAGAGCCTTCCTCACCGCAAAGAGTTTTGCAGTAGCCCGCTCTTTCGTAAAACTCAGAAAGGCGTGATGGCAAATAAGCAGGATAGCCCTCATCGGCAGGCATTTCTTCAAGTCTGCCCGAAATCTCACGGAGAGCTTCTGCCCAACGGCTTGTTGAATCCGCCATCATTGCAACATTAAGTCCCATATCACGGTAATATTCCGCCATTGTGATGCCTGTGTAAATCGATGCCTCTCTTGCGGCAACAGGCATATTCGATGTGTTCGCAATAAGAACAGTACGCTCAAGCAGAGGTCTGCCCGTGCGTGGATCAGTCAGCTCGCTGAACTCCGTCAACGCCTGAGTCATTTCGTTGCCACGCTCACCGCAGCCGACATAGATGATAATATCCGCATCGCACCATTTTGCAAGCTGATGCTGAGTGACTGTTTTACCTGTTCCAAATCCACCAGGGATTGCCGCAGCGCCGCCCTTTGCAATCGGGAACATTGTGTCAATATTACGCTGACCTGTAATCATCGGCTTCGTAAGCGGCAGACGCTCCTTCATCGGTCTGGGGGTGCGGATAGCCCAACGCTGGCAGAGGGTAAGCTCCTTAACCTCGCCAAGAGCCGTTTCAACCTTAAGCACGCAATCGTTAACCTTATATTGACCGCTCTGCGCCGCAAAAACAACCTTGCCGCTCACATCAACAGGAGCAAGGATTTTGTGCTTAACAGCAGGCGTTTCCATACAAAAAGCATAGCTTTCGCCGCCTGCGATGAGGTCGCCCTCCTTGGCGGTAACGGTAACATCCCAAAGCTTCTCCGTGTCGAGGCTCGGAATACTGACACCCTTGGTGACAAATGCACCGCTTTTTGCTTCCATAATGCTCAACGGCTTCTCAATACCATCGAAAATATTGCCGATAATTCCCGGACCGAGCAAAATGGACATCGGTGAACCGCTTGATTTGATCGGCTCGCCCGGGTAAAGTCCTGCGGTATCCTCGTAAACCTGTATTGTTGTCTTTTCGCTTTCAACGCTGATGACCTCGCCGACAAGCTTTTTGTTGCCGACATAGACCATTTCCATAATCTGCAAGCCCGTTGCACCTTTGATTGTTACAATCGGACCGTTTATGCTAAAAATACAATTACTATTCAAACTTATTCAACTCCAAGACCAGAATTCTCGTAAAACCAATTCTTCTGCTCGTTCAATCTGCTATCCAGCGTATCATCGGCAAAAAGAGCGGCTTGTACGCATTTAGCCTTACATCCGCCGAGCTTTATTGTGTCATCGGCTGTAAAAGCACAGCGTTGAGCAACAACGCTCTCAATATCATGGGCGAATTTCATATCTTCGCTTCTCAAATAGAACTCAATCTCGCCTTTCAGCTTCAGGGCGGCTTTTTCGGCGCTCTTTATGAGGAAAGCCTTATATTCGTCACTGCGGCTGAACTCGGCAAGCTCCTTTGCCGCACTTGCGAAAACATCGTCTGCAATGCTTTCACGCTTTTCGAAAACCTCAAGCCTTGCCTGAGCCTGCGCCTGAGCCAGCTTTTGACCCGTGTAGGCGTTAATCTTTTCTGTTTCGGCGGCAAGAAATTCTTGGCTCTTTTTGCGTGCCTGCGCATTGAAAAGCTTTTCCTGATTGGTCCTTATTTGGTCAGCCTCCTGAGTTATTGCCTTAACCTGCTTGGCTAAATCAGCATTTATGGCATTGAAAAACTCAGCGGTTTTTTCCTTTCTTCCAGACATAAGTAAATTACTCCTTACCGTAATTTATATCAGGCAAATCAACAATTAAAGGCAGCGGGCGCTTGCGCTTGATTTCCTCAAGCGCCGCACGGTTTGCCTGCGCTATATTTTGCGATAAAATCAAAACACCCAAATCCTCTTTCTGCAATGCACTTTCGATTGCGGCTGCTGAATTTTCGGGCTTAACAAGCTCATATTCAACCCCTGCAAGGCGCATACCTGTTGCGGTGTCGATATTATCGGTTAAAAGAAAAAGCTTCAAGGAGTTGACCCCCTGTTAAATTTTATTCAAAATAAGAATTGAGATAACAACGCCGTAAAGTGCGATTGATTCACCGAGGGCAACGAAAATAAGCGATTTACCGAAGCTCTTGGAATCTTCACTTGTTGCGGCGATAGCTGCAGGAGCGCCTGCGGCAACGGCAATACCGCCGCCGATGCCTGCCAAGCCGGTAACAAGACCTGCGGCAAGCAAGCCAAGACCTGAGCTGTTATCCGAAGCTTCTTCAGCCTGTGCGGCTTCGACCGTTTCGGTTGCGGCGGCTGTGTCAGCAGCCTGTGCATCAACAGCAGATGCGCCAAAAGCAAGTGAGCAGGTAATTACAAGCACAAGGGCAAAAGCAAGCAAATTCTTTTTCATGATTTTCTTGCCGCTGAAGCCGCCGAGGTGCTTATTGAACGAATAAACTGTTACGGCTGTAAGAGCAACCGCAGGGAAAAGAACGATAAGTGAATAAATTAAAGCTGACATTTTATTTTCCTCCGTAAATCTTAGTTTTTACTTTTAATTGTTTTAAAAGGTGTTCCGTCGCCCTCAAAGCAACGGCTGAACATCTCATAAAATTCAAGACGCAATGCCTGAATACCTGTAAGCAGACCTTCAAGGCAAATTACAAGCAGGTTGCCGAGAATGATTACAAAAATATTCTCGCTCTCTCCTGCAAGGGAGAACACAACCATCATCATACCGGCGTGAACAAGCACGAACGCACCAACACGCAGGAACGATACCGTGTTGCTGAAATAGCTCAACAAATATTCGAGCATTTCAAAGACATTTTGAAGCACAAAATCCATTGCGCTTTCGGGCATTTTTTCAGGCTCTTTATCGACAAGCGCAATCAAAATCTCTTTGAAGAAAAGAATCAGCACGCAAACGACGATAATCGGGATGCAAACCGAGGTCGGCACTATTCTCGGACCGCCCATAAACGCAACGATTATGTTGACAAGGACAAGGTAAAGCAAAATTCCCGCAACGCCGTTGTTGCTGAAGAACGCTTCGCCGAACTTTTTGGCTTTAATGCTTGAATAAACATTGATAAGCATTGAAACGGTCACAAGCAGAATACCGATTGAAATTGCAAGAAGCAAAACCGTGTTTATGCTCTCCATAACCTCCAGCGGCTTTCCTGCCATACCGAGAGAATGGTAAAGCGGATCGAGCAAATGCTCATAGCCGAAGAACGAACCGAACAGCAAGCCGAAAACCATCGAAGATGCGCCGCAGGGAATAAGAATTTTGCCAAGCGCCATTTTCTTGATTTTCCACATAAGCCAGCCTGCAATCATCAGCACAAAGCCCTGACCCAAATCACCGAACATCATACCGAAAATAACCGTATATGTTATGGCAACAAATGCCGTTATATCAACTCCGCCGTAGGTCGGCATACCGTACATTTCAACATAATATTCAAACGGTCTGAAAATCTTGGGGTTTTTCAGCCTCGTCGGCGGCTTATGCTTATCGGCTGGATTAGGCTGTTCAAATTCGATTTCCACGCCATCGAGCTTGCCCATATATTCGGCGAATTTCTTTTGCTGCTTTTGCGGAATCCAACCGACGCAATAGAAATCGTCATTGTGGCGTGCGGCATATTTTTGCATTTCCACGCCCTCGCTCTTAAGCGTCAACCTTGTGTAAAGCGTGTTCAGATGCTTCTTTTCGTTAACGGCGGCAACCGCAATCTCATCATCGAGGTTTGCAATTTGAACTGCAATTATGTCGATATTATCCTGAATACTCTCGATAATCTCCTCAGCCGTACCGACGGCGCTGTTGATTTGGAGCTGTTCAAAATAAAGCGAAGCAAAGATACGGTCAACCTCGTCAATTTTTTCCCTCGGTGCGCAATAAACGCCCCAATAGCTGAATTTATCCTCAGAACACTTTGTGAACATCACATAGGGGTTGTTTTCGTAGGCGCTGAGCCTGCCAAAGCTGTCCTTTGGTATCCTTCCGAAGCGGACAACAAGGAACTCACAGCTAAGCAAATCGTCAATTCCTGCGTCAAGCCCTGTAAAGTGCTTTAGCTTGTCAATATACTCCTCACAAGTCTGTTTTTGCTCAAGCAACGCCTTTCTCTCCGCAGAATGGCTTAACACTTGGCTTTTAAGGCTATTTAAGTAAGCTAATTCATCCTCGTTTTCGGAGGTGAGTAAAGCTTCTTCACTTGACACCATTTCAAGCTTAACGCCGCTCAAATCGGCAAGTTCTTTTACTGATTCGAGCACGGCTGTGTGCGGATTATCCGTTACAACGGCAGTGTAACCGAGTGAAGCGGAAAGATAACTCAGCGCTTCCTCTGGATGATAGAGCAAATTGCTGCCGCTGACCGCCGCAAGGTAATCGCCGAGCAGTTCAAGTCTGCCCGATGCACGAACCAAAGTCATTTTTTCTATAGCCAAAACTTATCACCTCACAACAAATTACAGTTAATATATTTTTTGATGTATTCCGCAGGAACATTGCAACGCAGTCCCTCGAAAATATTGATTATGTCGTTTATTTCGTGCTCACGCAAGGTTAGGAAGCACCACATCACTTCCGCCGCATCGGAGGAAAACCTGATTCGCTTTTTGCAAACACCGTGAATCATTCGGCGAGCCTCCGTTTCGGGATCTTCGCCCTCGAAAATCGGTGCATACTGCGTTGAATGAACCGCAACGGAATATTCTTTGCCCTCTGCGCCGATAATTGCGGAAAGCTCCTTTGCGCTCAAGCGTGTCAACTCAGGCACGAATAGCTTGCCGTACAAAGACGGTTCATCGGAATAAAAGCGCTTCAAGCGGTAGAGCGAAATAATCGCCTCGGCATCCTTGCAGGTGCCGACTGTTTTGAGCAGCTCCTTTCGGTTCTTGCCGCCGCTGTTTTTCTTTATCAGCTCGGCGAGCTTTTCGCCGCAAAAGCGGTGCATTTCCGTTTCAAGCCAAAGTATGCCGTCGAGCTTGGCGAGCAAATGCTCGTTTTTCTCAAAGATACTGCGGTAAGGCGTACCCTTGAGGAAATCCTTGACCTGCTCAACGCTGTGGCACGCCGCCAACGCCTCCAAATCCAAATCGGATAACGCAGAATACCCCGTTGGCAAAAGAGCCGTATAATTTTCTTCAACCGCATCGTTCATCGTGCGCAGGCGCAGAAGAATTTGTATGCAGTCGTTATGATAAACAAAATATTTGTAAAACTGCTTGCCGATTGATTTTTCAAAGCGGCAAATCGAGCCGAGCTCGGCAAAAAGATTGTTGCGCAAAATGCTTTGAAGCTGACCGATATACGGAGCGGAAGCGGAAAAGCTCTGCAACGCTTCGCCGTAGCAGGTCTTGCTTTTAAGGTAATCGGCAATTTGAGCCGTATCCTTACAGGATAAAAGTGCGGCATAATCGGCTGATGTGAGCCGATTTGCGTACAGCGCCCTTGCCTTGGCAATCACGCTGTTGCTTGAGCCAATCACGGTCATCTGTTACACCCCTGCTCATCCGCCAAAGCCCTTTCGTAAAGCTCGGCAACCCATTGCTTTTTGGAGGAATTGCATTTTTCCTGCAAAGCCGCAGTTTCTTTTGCGGTCTTTTGGCTTAACTCAGCAATGGCTTTTTCGATGTCAAGCTCCGATTGCTTTTTGAGCTTTTCGGCTTTATCCTTGGCTTTTTCAAAGCCCTCAGCCATAATATCGGCTTTGATTTTTTCGGCGTTTTCCAAAACCTCTCTGCGGTAATTCTCCGCCTCGGCAATGCGTTGCCTTGCGTTTTTTTCAACCTCAATGATTTCGGAAAGCGTTGATTTTTTGTTTGCCATAAATCATCATCCTCTTGTTTAACTACAAAGTGCTATTATAGCACCGCTTTATGAATTTTGTAATAACTATGATATACGATTTTGTTAAAAATTCTTAGCTTTTTTTGTTAACTTTTTCAATATTGCATTAGTATGTGCGTTGTGCTATAATTATAGTATTCTTATTTTAAGTATTATAAGATTTCAATCATCAATCAATAAGCTTAAAATTGAATTTTACGGAGGAAGAGAAAATGAAAAAAAGCGCAATAATCGTTTTATCCCTGCTGGTTCTTGTTGCCGCCTTTGTTTTTGCCGCCTGCAACAAGCAAAACAACGGCTCAGGCAAATTTGTTTTCGTCACCGATGAAAACGGTCAAACCGTTCTTGACAAAAACGGCGAACCGCTGACGGAGGAATGGATAACCGAGATTATCTACGCCACAGACGAAAACGGCGAAACATACACTAACGCCAACGGCGAGAAGGTCACAGTCAAGCAGACTGCGCCCGTACTTACATCTATACAGACTTTTTCACGCTATGTCGTAGACGAAAACGGCGTTTTCATAACCGACAAAAACGGTGAAAAAATCACGGAGCTTGAGCATCTCGACCATTCAAGGTTCGTCACAAACGAAAACGGCAATATCGTAACAGTTACCGTAACCGACAAAAACGGCGAAACCGTTACAGACAAAAACAAAGAGCCTGTTACCGAAGCCGTTACCGAAAAATACACCGAGATTGTTACCGAAATCATTAAAATCGACCTCAACTCAACTCAGGTCAGCTATGCTCCGAAGCCCACACCGAGCAAAACAACAACCAAAAAATACACCGAAGCTAAAACCACCGATGCAGACAGCAAATTCACCCTCCCTGCCGAGGGCAAAATCACCGCATCACGCTACTGGATTGCTGGCTTGGGCGGCAACGGTGACGATGTTAACGTTAAAACAATCAAGGTAACCTCAAGCAGCTTCGCCGTTTTGGGTGTCACCAATTCAACGGCCGGTGATTTCAAGGAGTTCTCGCAAAAGGGCTATTATTCTT
Organism: uncultured Eubacteriales bacterium; assembly: GCA_964419825.1. Lineage (GTDB taxonomy): Bacteria > Bacillota > Clostridia > Oscillospirales > Acutalibacteraceae > UBA8612. The sequence goes on along the minus strand of CAYQRS010000010.1, from coordinate 10,811 downwards.
ACCTTGCAAAGTACAACGATGAGGGTAAGTTGCTTTGGCTTTGCCCCATAGGCTCATCGGGCATAACAAAAATGCGTGATGTTACAATGCTTAAAGACGGCAGCTTCATCTGCGTCGGCGAATCCACCGCAAGCGACCTTTCATTTGAAAACCCAGATAAGACATCGACCGATGTGATCGTTAAAATCTCTGCCGACGGCAAGGTTGTTTGGTACAAGACCTACGGCGGCGCAAGACCCGACTACTTCACAAACGTTGTTGCTACGAGCGACGGCGGCTTCGTTGCCGCAGGCCGTTTCGCTTCAACAGACGGTTCCTTCGCATCATATAACCTCACAAGCATTGATGTTATCATCGCAAAATTCAACAGCTCAGGCGAAATTGTCTGGTCAGATAAATTCGGAGGCTCAAAAGCCGATAATATTCACAGCCTTGCAGTTGATTCTTCAGGCAACATCTATGCCGCAATGAGTTCAAAATCGACCGACGGCGATTATGCTGGCTCATCAAATTCAACAGACATCGCAATCGCAAAATACACCTCAAACGGCAACAGAGCTTGGGTTAAAATCATCAAAGGCTCAGGCACGGACACTGTCAACGACATTTACGCAGGCAGTAAGGGCTGTATCTTCGTTGGCAACACCACCTCTTACAATGGCGATTTTGACACAAACAAGGGCAAAAAAGACGGCTATGTTGCTTTCCTCAACGCAAGCGACGGCAGTATCAAATGGCTCCGCACTTACGGCGGCTTGGATAGTGACAGCTTTACAGGCATCGTTCCCACCGAGTTCGGCTATGCCGTAACAGGTCAAACCGCTTCATCTGATATGGATTTCAAATCCCTCAACTTCAAGGGCAGCTACGATGCGTTCGTTATGTCAATCGATTATAACGGCGATATTAAGCACCTCAGAGGAATCGGCGGCACAGGCACAGATAACGCAACAGGCATTTGCAGGCTGGACAGCACCTTCTTCATCGTCTGCGGCTCAACAACCAAGAGCGACGGTGAGCTTGAATCCCTCAAGCCTGCAACATCATCAAAAAACAACGCATTTGTCATAAAATATAAAATCTGGTGAGTATAATATATATTAGTATTCTCGCTTAAAGATACAGTAAAATCCCGTCACAAAGACGCACAACAGAAAGGTAGATCAACAATGGAAAACATCAACAAACTCTATGACCTTTGGCTTGAAAACGCAACGCTCGATCCCGATCTTACGGAGGAGCTTGAAGCAATAAAGGGCAATGAAGAAGAAATTTTGGATCGCTTCTACAAAAGCCTTGAATTCGGCACAGGTGGTCTGCGTGGCGTAATCGGCGCAGGCACAAACCGTATGAACATCTACACAGTCGGTCAGGCAACTCAAGGTCTTGCAAACTATCTTAACGAAGCTTTCGAAAACCCCAGCGTTGCAATCGGCTACGATTCACGCATCAAGAGTGATGTTTTCGCAAAGGAAGCCGCAGGAGTTCTTGCCGCAAACGGCATTAAGGTTTATTTCTACCCCACACTTGTGCCCACTCCGATGCTCAGCTTCGCAGTCAGAAGGCTCGGCTGCAGCTCAGGTATCGTTCTTACCGCAAGCCACAACCCTTCAAAATATAACGGCTACAAGTGCTATGACCCCAAGGGCTACCAGATGACAGACGAAGCCGCCGCAAGAACGCTTGAATATATCAGACAAATCGACATTTTCAAGGATGTTAAGCGTATGAGCTTTGAGGATGCTCTTGCCGAGGATATGGTCGATTATATCGAAGGCTGGCTGATGAACGAATTTTACGACAGCGTTGACGAGCAGCGCCTTGACAAGGAAATCTGCGCCAATAGCGGTCTTAAGCTCATTTACACTCCCCTCAACGGCACAGGCAACCGCCCTGTTCGCACAATGCTTTCAAGACTCGGTATGAAGGATGTTCGCATTGTTGCCGAGCAGGAAAATCCCGACGGTAACTTCCCGACCTGCCCGTTCCCGAACCCCGAAATCACTCAGGTTTTCGAGCGTGCATTCGATATGACAAAGGACTTCCCTGCTGACCTCATCCTCGCAACCGACCCCGATTGCGACCGTGTCGGTATTGCTGTTCGCCACAACGGCGAATACAAGCTTATGACAGGCAACGAGGTTGGCGTTATGCTCACCGATTATGCCTTGAGCAGAAGAAAAGCACTCGGCATCCTGCCCGAAAAGCCCGTTGTTATCAAATCCTTCGTTACAACGGACCTTGTTCAGGCTGTTGCAGACAAATACGGTGCTGAGGTCGTCAACACCCTCACAGGCTTCAAATACATCGGCGAATACATCACCGCACTTGAAGAAAAAGGCGAAGCAGACCGCTTTGTTCTCGGCATGGAGGAAAGCTACGGCTACCTCAGCGGCACTTACGCCCGTGATAAAGACGGCGTTGTCGGCGCAACAATGATTGTCGAAATGGCAGCTTATTACAAATCCCTCGGCAAGGACCTTGTTGAGGTTATGAACGATATTTATGCAGAACACGGTCTTTACCTCAACACTCTCTCAAACTTCGGCTTTGAGGGTGCAAGCGGTATGGAAAAAATGAAGAATATGATGGACTCCATCCGCTCCAATCCGCCCAAAACCTTTGGTGGACTTGAGGTTATCGGAATTGCCGATTACAAGGAGAGCGTTGAACTGAACACCGTTACAGGCGAAAAAACAGCCCTCACCCTCCCGAAATCGAATGTTCTCCACTATAAGCTTCCGAATAATAGCTGTGCAATCGTTCGTCCCTCCGGCACAGAGCCGAAAATCAAGGTTTATATCACCGCTTGCGCACCCGACCTTGAAAAGGCAACTGCACTTGAGGCGGCAATCAATGCGGATATGCAAAAAGCGCTCAACATCGAATAAGCCCCGAAAGGAAGTTTAAGCTAATGAACCAAAAACTTGTCAGAATAACAGCCCTTGTGCTTGCAATACTGATTGGCGGTGGCGTGCTTGCCGCCGCCTTCACCTCAACCTTTGCTCTCGATGCAACTGCACCGCTTGCCGTTACGCCCGACACAGGCACAGACGGTCCACCCGTTGTTCCGATTGTCATCGGTGCTGTTTCGGTTGTTCTCGCGATTGCCTGCGCACTCATCCCTAAAATCGCAAAAAAATAATCGGAGGCATTTATAATTGAGCAGACGCACCAGAAAACAGTTACATTTTGATACACAGAGAAACGCCCGTTCATTGCGTGTGAAGCGCTTTGCAGCGGCGTTTTCCTGCTTTTTTGTGTTGCTCGGCGGCATCTCTTTACTGCTGATGCTGAAATACTATGATTTTGATTTGAGCAACATCTCCAAGCCTGTTGAAAGCACAGAAAGCACAACTGTTGAGCAACCAACCGTTGAACTGCCAAAAGTCAGCGGCACTCACAGCTACCTTTGGCTCTGCACCGAGGACGGCGGCAATACGGTTCGCTTCGCCTGCATATTCACGGCGGATATGGATAGCACCGTTTTGACTCTCCGCCCGCTCAATCCCGCAGCAACGCTCCAGACGAACGGCTTTTCGGGCAGCTTTGCCGCACAGCTTTCAAACGGCGGAGAAAAGCAGCTTGTTCAAGCCCTGAAATCGACCTACGGCATTGAGATTGAAAAATACCTGCGCTCAACAGACAGCGGCTTTAAAAAGATCATCAACCATTTCGGTGGGCTTGAAACGGTTGTCCCCGAACAAATCAACCTGCGCAGCGAAAGCCTTACGGCAATCATCGGCGCTGGCAAGCAGACAATGACGGGCGACACCTTGCTCAAATACATCCGCTGTTACGAGGGCAACCACACCAAGCAAGCAGAAATCATTGCGGAGCTTATCGAAAAGAAGATGACAGCCGCTTATTTTGAAAAGGCAGACAGCACTTACACCAAAATCATCAATAACGCAACGAGCGATATTTCGGTTTTGGATTTTGCCGAGATAAAAAAAGGCATCCAAAAGCTCATCGGCTCAGGCAAAATCGAAGTGAATGTTACCGTTTAAGAAAGGGTGAATGCAATGAAAAAACTTTTCGGTTTTATCCTTGCTTTCACTTTTATCTTTTTACTGGTTTGGCTTGTCGGCGGCAATTCGGCTGAATTTGAGGTGGGAGATTACGCCGATTACCACTATCAAGCTCTCACAACCGCCCAGAAGCAGACCTACACGGCAATCAAAAAAGAAATTTTTTCATTCCCCGAAAGAATCAGAATACCGCTCATTTCAGCGGACGATATGGCGCTTGTTTTTGAAGCGCTCTGCAACGATGATGAACGGATTTTTATGATGAACTCCTGCAAAATCATCACATCGGCAGGCAAATGCTATTTTGTTGCCGATTATATTGCCGAGCGTGAAGAATACAGCTCAATGCTTGACGAGGTTGAAGCGGTTTTTGCCGAAATCAGCAAGAACGCACCGCAGGGGGAATACGAAAAAGAGCTTTATTACCACGATTATTTGGTTAATAACTGCACCTATTCAAGCACGGGCGCAATCAGCGAGGGCAATATTTACGGCGCACTCTGCCTTGGCAGGGCGAAATGCTCAGGCTATGCAAAGGCGTTCAAATTCCTCCTTGGCAAAGCGAAAATTGACTCCGTTTTGGTTGCAGGCACGGCAACGGATTTTGAGGGCAACAGCCAAAGCCACCTGTGGAATGCAGTTAAAATCGGCGGCGAATGGAGCTATGTCGACCCGACTTGGGACGATCCCGTCGGCGGCGAAGGTGCGAGCCGAATTTTTTTCAATATGAGCGAAAAAATGCTCAAAAGAACTCATTCGGATTTTTCATTTGCCTACCCCTGCACAAACGAAAGCAACTATTTTTACATCAAAAGCAACGCATATTATTATGATTATAATAATAGTACATTCGATTCGGTGGTTAATTTGATTGTCGAAAGCTTTAACGGCGGAGGCGACAGTGCCGAATTTATGCTTGCCGACGGCGGCTGCCTTGAGCTTTTTAAAAAGCAGTTGATTGACGGCGGCAAAATGTATGCCGTGCTTGAAAGTGCGGCTTACCGTTTGAACGGCAAAATTGCCTCAGACCGTTTCAGCTACAAAACCAATCCGAACACAAATACATTTACAATTATTTTTTCAAAGGACTGATACTTACAATGGATAAGCCACGCATAGAAGCCGCAGTCAGAGAAATACTCATTGCAATCGGCGAAGACCCTGACAGAGAGGGCTTAATTGAAACTCCGAGCCGAGTTGCGAGAATGTATGAGGAAATCTTTGCAGGGCTTGAGGATGACCCTAAACAGCATTTGAAGATTTTCACCGAGGAGAACAACGACGAAATGGTTGTTGTCCGTGATATTCCGCTTTACTCGATGTGCGAGCATCATTTGATTCCGTTCTTCGGCAAGGCGCACATCGCTTATATCCCAGGCAACGGCAAGGTTATCGGACTTTCAAAGCTTGCGAGAATTGTCAGCAGCTTTGCAAAGCGCCCTCAGCTTCAAGAGAGATTGACCGCTCAGGTCGCCGATTTTTTGCACGAAAACTTACAACCCAAGGGCGTTGCAGTTGTTGTTGAAGCGGAGCATCTTTGCATGACAATGCGCGGTGCAAGAGCATCGGGTGCGCAGACTCGCACCTCGGCAATGCGTGGAATTATGCGCAGCGATGCAAGAACCCGTGCCGAAGCATTAACCCTGCTCTCGAAAGGATAAACACGATGTTTAAAGCGAAAAACTACTCCCTGCCACTCAACAAAACCTATGTTATGGCAATCATCAATCTCACGCCCGATTCTTTTTTTGAGGGCAGCCGTTGCACCGCAGAGGAAGCCGTCAAAAGGGCGGTTGAAGCGGTTGAGCAAGGTGCTGATATTCTCGACCTCGGTGCGCAATCCACCGCACCGACCTCCGTGCCGATAAGTGCAGAGGAGGAAATCGGCAGGCTTATCGAGCCGCTCAAAGCAATCAGACAAGCCGTTGATGTGCCGATAAGCGTTGATACATACTACACTCAAGTTGCCGAAGCGGCGCTGAAAAACGGCGCAGACATTATCAACGATGTCAGCGGTAAGGCAGCTTGCGAAATGGCACGCCTTGTCAAGGAATACGACGCAGGCTGGATAATAATGCACACGGGCGGTCTGCTCAGCAGTGAGCAGGGCGAATATAAAAACGGCATCATCGCCGAAATCAACGCCTTTTTTGCTTCTGCCGCCGAAAGCAGCGGCATTGATACCGCTCACCTTTGCTTTGATTCGGGCATTGGCTTCGGTAAATCGAGAGAAGATGATTTGGCGGTAATCGCCGCCTATTCTCAGCTTGATACGCTCGGCTCTGCCAACCTGTTGGGGCTTTCACGCAAGCGAGTCACTCGGCTCAGCGGAGATGCGCTCACGGGCACGGTTGCCGCAAACACCGCCTGTATTCTCGGCGGAGCGAATATCATCAGGGTTCACGATGTCTGCCAAGGCAAAGCAACCGCCGCAATGGCAGACCTGATTAAAGGAAAGAATTAACTTATGGATAAGATCATTATAAAAGGCTTCCGTTTTTTCGCTTACCACGGAGTTAATCCGGAGGAAACGGAATTCGGTCAGCATTTTGAAATCGACCTCACCGCTTCGGTTGACTTAACCGTTCCCTGCTCAACCGACGATATTGACAGCACGATAAGCTACGCCGCCTTAATTAAAACAATTCGCCGAGTCGGCACAGCGCAGGCGGACAAGCTGATCGAACGCTTGGCACAGCGCATTGCCGATGCTGTTTTGGCAGAATATCCGCCAATTCAAAGCGTCACCCTACGCCTTAAAAAGCCCGATGCGCCTATGAAAGCGGATTTTGATTATGTTGCTGTTGAAATCGAAAGGAGCAGAAAATGAATACCGTTATCTTAGGCTTGGGCACAAATATGGGCGACAAGATGCACAACCTCAATTCGGCGGTTTTTGCGCTTTCGCTTTTGCCGAAAACCTCGGTTATAAAAGCCTCCTCGGTTTACAAAACCGCTCCCGTGGGCTTTGCCGAGCAAGATGATTTTTACAACGCCGTTGTTCAAATTGAAACCGAGCTTTCACCTCACGCCGTTTTGGGCGCTTGCCTCGGCATTGAGGCGAGCATGGGCAGAATCCGTCTGCAAAAAAACGGGCCGAGAATCATCGACATTGATGTTCTGCTTTACGAAAGCTACCATTCGGACAGCTTTGAGCTTACGCTCCCCCATCCGAGAATTACGGAGCGTGCCTTCGTGATGGTTCCTCTGCTTGACCTTTATCCGACAGGCAGAGCGCCGGGGCTTTACTTTTCACCGTCGCTGAAGGAAATCGGTCAAGACGGAGTTGAATTGACCGATGAAAAAATCAAGCTGCTGTAATTTTTGCAAAAATATGAACCGCTTGTAAATGAAAAAATCGCTCAAAAGGAAAAATCAAGCAGTTTTTTTGTGCATTGTAGCTAATCCCAACCACAATATATGGGCTGTTTATAAAAAATATAAAGAGTTTTGAAAAAATGTTTGACTAAATTATGAACATTTGATATACTACTGTTAATGATTTAGATATTACTTTTGTTTAATCAACGAAAAGGAGAATGCATCTAATGAAAATGAAAAAGAATATCATTATTTACATCGTTGCCGGTGTAATTGCTGTTGCCGCCTTGGCAACAGGTGGCGTTATCGCTTACAAAAAGCATAACAGTCAGCCTGCTAACAGCACAACGCTCGGCGAAACCTACAACTACGGCGAGCTTGGCAGCGACGGTTACACTGTTTGGGATGAGCCGACAGGCGAATTAAACGACCTTGACGAAATCCAGACCGACGAGGAAGGCAATTCCTATGTAAGCGTTGTTGTTACCGACGCTAACGGCGAGGCTGTTACAAACACAAAGGGCGAAAAGGTCACACAGACAAAACCCTTCGCTTCATCAACCAAGAAGCCCACATCAACCAAGAAACCCACATCGACCAAAAAGCCCACCTCCAACAGCGGTATCTCCAGCGGTACTAATGTTGGCAACGGCAACAAGACCGATGTTAAAGACGACGGTTCACTGAGCATCATCAAGCCTGACGGCACAATCGCCCTCAGCTACAGCTACGATCCCGTCGGCAACTATTTCTACACAGACGATGATCCTTGGCAGAGAAACTTCGGCTTCAACCGTATCTACGATATGGGCGCTGTCTTCACCGTTATGTACCTCGACACGATCCACGTTTACTATGAGTACGGCGATTATGATTGGATGATTCAGCTTTGGAAGGGTCAGTACGGTCTTCTCTTCGTCGGTTCGGAAATCGGTCTTTACTACAAAGAGAAGAACAAATCAACCGCTCACTATAACTGCGCTGAGCAGGATATGGAAATCAAAATGCAGATGACTCTCTACCGTGACGGCTACGGCGAGCTCTTCACTCGTCCTTACGCTTCACATTGGTGGACAACCGCTTTCGTTCCCGGTAAGCTCAAGAAGTTCACAGACCGTTCCGAGCTTACAATGGTTGCAAAGCTCACCTTCAAGACAGAGGCAGAGTGTAAGATCTTCTGCGATGCACTCCAGAGCCGTACAGATATTGACGGCAACCGCTTCAAACCCGCAACCTCAATCTCAAAGAACAAGCCTGAAACCTTCGTTCGTAACGGCGCAACAGTTGACTTCGTTTGGAAGTATCTTGACGATGACCGCAAGACTCCTCTCAACCCCTCAACCACAACTAAGCCTTCATCAACAGCTACAACGAATCCCTCAACTGAAGCTCCCACAACAAAGCCCCACAGCACAGAGCCACCCGAAATCCTTACAGAGGCTCCGTAATAAGGGAATAACAGCTTAAATAAAATCACCCGAAAAGAATTCAGCGTTCTTCTTCGGGTGATTATTTTTGCTCTCCGCCGCTTGCTTCAGGCTCAGTCGGCGAACACCGATGAAATGCTTTCCTCAACCTTTGTCATTTCGTCGGTCAGCTTTTCCATCATTTTTTCGGTTGTGGTTTCGGCAGTGATTGTTTCGTGTGTTGTGGAGGTTGTGTCCGTAATCTTACCGTCATCCATACCGCCGCAACCGCTGAACATCACGGATACCAAAGCAACCAAAACCGCTGTAACAGCAAAAATTTTCATCTAATCACCTCTTTTATAAATCGTCTGCATCCTGTTCGGGCGTTAAATCATCGGCATCGTAGGGTGTGCCTCTGTAGCTGCCCAACACATCCGTCGGGTCGAACTCATCGGAGATTTCCCATACGCCGACCATACTCTCGACCAAGTGCTTGTTGCGTGTGAATTTCTGCCTTTTGTCGTTTTTATCAAACAACATCAGTCTTTCCCCTTTCACATTACGAAAGCCGCCACAGCCGCCATTATCGCCGCCCCGCTGCCGGCAGCCGCCGTTATTGCCCCCAAAAAGCGCAAACGGTTGCGGTGAATTTTTGTTGCAGGCGGTTTTCCCGCTCCGCAGGCAATAGCGTTGGCTCTCTCCCTTAGTTTACCCTCGCTGAGGTTCACAAATTCAGGCTTAACAAAAAACATAACCTTTTCAAAATACTCGCAATCCGTGCTGTTGATTTCAATAACCTGTCTGTTAATTCCCTTGAGCATAAAAATGTTTCCTTTCTTGTTAAGCGTAATTTTCGGCACTTATGTGCAAAGCTATTGTTTCCGTCAAAGGATTTTTTATTCAAAACCGAGCTTACAAAACTTTTCTTGTTTTACACTTTGTATAGTGAAAAACATTTGAGCAATGTGGAAATCTCTGTGGAAAATGTGAATAAGTGCGTTTTAGTGGTTGATTTACCGCTGTTTTCGGCACGAAAAGCTAATAACTTTACATTTCGGCAATAAACTCTTTGTATTTTTCGCTTTACTTTTGCCGCAAAAATGCGCCGAAAAACGCTTGTTTTAATTCCTTTTCGGCAATATTTATTCATATTTTTCGTTTATAATCAAAGCATTGAAATTAACCGCTTTCGGGGTGATCGTTATGAGAATTACGCAAACGGATAACTGCATAAAAATTGAGGATTACGGCAGCTTTGACCTCGGACTAAGCCTTGATTGCGGTCAGGCGTTCCGCTGGAAGCAAAACGAAAACGGAATTTGGTGCGGCATTGCAGGCGGCAAATATCTTGAAGCCGAGCAAAAAGACGGCGTACTTTACCTTTACACCTCTCGGCAGGATTTTGACAGCTTTTGGCGAAGCTATCTCGATTTGGATTTTGACTATGAAGCCTGTTGCCGTCGGCTTGCAGAGGAAGAAAATCTGCGCAAGGCTGTTGAGCAATGCAGGGGCATCCACATTCTCCGCCAAGAGCCTTGGGAGGCAATTTGCTCTTTCATAATTTCCTCAAACAATAATATACCGAGAATCAAAGGAATTATCGAACGGCTTTGCGAGGGCTTCGGCGATAGACTTCAAAACGGCTATACATTCCCTGCCGCCGAAAGGCTTGCCGAGCTGACTGCAGAGGATTTAGCTCCCCTGCGTGCAGGCTTCCGTGCAAGATACATTATTGATGCGGCACAAAGGGTTGCCGCAGGCGAAATCGATTTTGAAAAAATCAACGCAATGCCGATTGAATACGGCAGAGCCGAGCTGACCAAAATCTGCGGCGTTGGCGCAAAAGTTGCGGAATGTGCATTGCTTTACGGCTTCTATAAAACGGAAGCCTTCCCAATCGATGTTTGGGTTAAGCGCATTATGGAGGAAATGTATCCCGACGGCTTCCCGAAATGCGCCGACGGCGTTCAGGGAATTGCCCAACAATATCTTTTCCATTGGCGCAGAAATTATTTTTAATCGAACAGACGATACGGTGAACCTTTTGCTC
>CAYQRS010000009.1:0-21217 GCA_964419825.1 uncultured Eubacteriales bacterium | reverse complement strand
ATATAATGCCGCCATCAACGGATATTGTTTGTCCCGTTATGAAGCTTGCGCCGTTTTCAGCCAAAAAGAGGGCTGTTTGAGCAACTTCAATCGGTTCGCCGATGCGGCAAAGCGGAGTTTCGTCAGCCAAAGCCGCAATATCCTCAGCGGAAAGCTTGGCGTTCATCTTCGTGTTGATAACTCCGGGAGCGATGCAGTTAACGGTTATGCCGCTTGGACCGACCTCTTTTGCCAACGCCTTTGTGAAGCCGATCACCGCCGCCTTTGAAGCGGAATAAAGCACCTCGCACGATGCGCCGCTTATGCCCCACATTGAGGAAATGTTGATAATCCTGCCCTGCTTCGCCCTAATCATTGCAGGCAGAACCGCCCTTGAGCAGTTGACTGCACTTTTGACATTTGCGCCGAAGATAAAATCATAATCCGCCTGAGTTGTGTCGGTGAACAGCTTTTGTTGAGCAACGCCTGCGTTGTTTATCAGCACGCCGATCACGCCGAGCTGTTCCTCAGCTTTTTTAATCATTGCTTCGGTTTGAGCCTCATTGCTCAAATCCGCAGAAAAGGCAATAGCTTTGCAGCCTAAGCCGCAAAGCTCATCAACCAATACTTGCGCCGCCTGTTCATTTTTGAAATAATGAACAGCAACACTATAACCGTTTTCGGCAAAAAGCCGTGCGCAGGCGCTGCCGATTCCGCCGGAAGCGCCTGTGATAAGGACCGTTTTGTTCATAAAGCTTACATCATACCGCCAAGGATTGATTCAAGTGAATCCTCGGTAAGCTTTGTATAGCCTGAGGGGATTGTGAACACAGAATCAGCTACGCTTGCCTTGCACTCGGTAACCTTGAGGATCGTTACACTGCCCTCGCTGTCGATGCACTCGATGCGCTTGAGCTGATCCTTGCTGTTGAAGTAATACTTGTTAACATTGGTATCATCGGTATATTCTTCGCAGGTGTAGGTTACGCCCTTGAGCTTGACCTGAGTTGTCTTGACATAGTTCATACCTGTTGCGCCGATTGATTCCCACATATCCATTCCGCCGATGAAATCAGAGCCGTCGCCCTCGTTGGAGGTGAAATAAGCCTTTGCGGCAGGGAAGAGCATTGTAAACTTGCCGTCTGCCATAACAGCCTTCATTTTGAGTGCGGCATAGCTTACTTCAAAAGCGAATTTCTCGCCCTTAACCCAGATTTTATAGGGAACGCCTGTTTCGATGCCGACAATTTCGTTGGTAACGATTGTGCAGTTAAGGTAGAACTGCTCGTTTGCCTTTGAAGCAGCCATAACCGAATCAAGCTTCGGCTTTTGGGGTGCGCCGTCAGCCTTGGTTGCAACCTCGATAACAGTGCCCTCGGGGAAAAGCTCCTCCTCTGCGGCGATAGTGTCATCGGCAGTTGTTGTGCCAGCGGTTGTTGAATCGGTTTTGCCGTTATCCTTGCTGGGTGCTGTTGTTTCGTAAGGAACGTATTTTGTTACGACCTCGGTAACAACCTCGGAGCGAACCTCGGTGACAACCTCTGTTTTGGTTTCGACCTCACCCTTTTTGTTGGTGACCTTTTCACCATTTTTGTCGGTTACTTCTTCGGTGTTGACCTTGGTGACGATCTCTGTGACAAGCTCGCTGACAACCTCGGTAACCTCCTCATAAATGCTGCCATCCTCGCCGACAACGGTAACGGCAGGCTTGCCGCCGTCTTTCTCATCCTTACCGCAAGCCGCAAAAACAGTTACGGCCGCCATAAGCGCAAGCAAAACAGCAATTATATTTCTCTTTTTCATTTTATGTATCCTCCTTTAAGTGATTTGTACACATTCATCATAACTGAAAAAGACATCAAAAGTCAAGCATTTGGCTAAATGGTAATTATTTCGTTGAAAATTCGTAATAAATTCAGCCGAAATTTAAGGATAAATCAATCTTCCTCATCGGTTTCGAGCGGTCTGATTTCAACCTTGAGCTTACCGATGCGTTTATCTTCATAATTCAAAATCGTGAAATGCAGGTTCTTATAATCAACCTCCAACAGCTCCTCGTTTTCGGGGAGATAGCCGATAAGGCTGATTACAAAGCCGCCGATCGTATCACATTCATCAACGGGCAGTTCAACGCCAACGTGCTCGTTGACCTCATCTATCGAAGCCGTGCCGTCAACGGTGAAGGTCGTTTCGTCAATCTCGGAGAAATCCTCCTCCTCGTCATCATATTCATCCTGAATATCGCCGACTATCGATTCAACCAAATCCTCCAGCGTAACAATGCCTGCCGTGCCGCCGTATTCATCAACAACGATTGCCATTTGCAAGCGGCGAGCGTTAAGCTCCTTGAACAAAAGACCGCACTTCATGCTTTCGGGCACATAATAAGCCTCACGCATAATCTTGCGCAAATCGCCGCAGGTCGGCAAATCCGCACCGATATAGCCGATGAGATCCTTGATATAAATTATGCCGATGATTTTATCCATGCTTTCCTCGTACACGGGTATGCGTGAATATCCCTCACGCACGGCGATTTCAACAACCTCCTCAACGGGATCGCTGACTTCAACCGCCATAACCTCGGTACGGTGAGTCATAATATCGCCAGCATCGATATCGTCAAATTCAAAAACATTGTTAATCATTTCTTTTTGAACATTCTCGATAACGCCTTTTTCGCCGCCGACATCAACCATCATTCTTATCTCTTCCTCGGTTACCTCCTCGGGCTCGGCGTTGGGGTCGATGCCGATGATGCGCAAAACGCCGTTCATCGAAACGGAAAGCACCTTAACAAAGGGCTTGGTCACAACCGCAACCGCCGTGAGAATACCTGCAACGGAGAAAGAAATCTTTTCGGGATTGAACATTGCAATCCTCTTAGGCACAAGCTCACCGAAAACAAGCGAAAAATAAGACATAATCAGCGTGATAACAACAAGGCTGAAGCCGTCAATTACGCCTGCGGGTATCTTAGTCAAGAACGCAACCTTTTCCAAGCTGTCGGACATCAAATCAACAAACGACTGTGAAGCCGATGCCGATGACAGGAAGCCTGCAAGGGTTACGCCGATTTGGATTGTGGATAAGAAATTGCTTGGATTTCTTGTAAGCTTAAGCAGTTTTTTAGCTTTTTTGTTACCCTCCTGCGCTTGCTTTTCAAGCTTTGCATCGTTGAGCGAAATAATCGCAATCTCGCTCATTGCGAAAAACGCATTGATTAAAACGAGAACAAACAAAAGCAGAATTTTTAAAATAAGTGAAGTTGTAGCAGACCCGGGGTCGTCCATGATAGAACTTGCTCCTTTCAAAATAAAAAAATCATTTTCTGCGGTGGTCAAATCCGCAATATAATTATTATATATTTAAAACATCTTAATAGATGCTTTAACCGATATAAACTCTCGGCACACGCTTTGAGATGTTGCAGACGAATTCATAGTTAAAGCCGCCTGCGCTTGCAACGAGCTGTTCGACGGTGATGCTGTTAACGCCGTCAGAGCCGACGATTATAACCTCATCCCCTTGCTTGACATTGGGAATATCGGTTACATCAACCATAAACTGATCCATACAAACTCTGCCCGCAACCCTTGCGAAGCTGCCGCCGATGAGCACCCTGCCGTTGTTGTTGAGATAGCGTGGGACGCAATCGGCGTATCCGCAGGGAATCGTTGCAATCAAGCTATCCCTTTGTGCGGTGAAGGTTGCGCCATAGCCAACCGTTGAGCCTTTTTTCACAGGCTTAACATAGGCAACATGGCTTTTGATTTGCATTGCAGGAACAGTCGGAAGATTGCTCAACTGAACCTCATCAGACGGTTCAAGACCGTAGGTTGTGATTCCGCAGCGCACCATATCGAGAAAGCCGTCGTTATATTCCATAATTGCGGCGCTGTTGCAGATATGACGAAGCGGCAAAGCAACGCCTGCTTCAATCAGCTTGTCTGTAAACTCGCCGAAGAGCTTGCGCTGGGCATCGGCAAAGGTTTTATCCGCAAAATCGGCACAGGCGAGGTGAGAAAACGCACCCTTGATTTCAATGCCGCTCAAGGCAGAAATCGCCTTAATATCGGCAACCGAGCTATCCTCTGCGGCAAAGCCGATGCGGCACATACCTGTATCGATTTTTATATGAACGCCTGCTTTTTTGCCAAGGCGAAGCGCCGTATCCGACAAGGCTTTAGCGGTTTCAAGCTGGAACACCGCCAAATCAATGCCGTATTGAATTGCTTTTTCAAAGCTTTCGGGGAACGCATAGCTCAAAACCAAAATCGGATTGGTTATTCCGTTCTGCCTAAGCTCAACGCCCTCGTCAACTGTTGCAACGCCGAAGGCATAGGCTTTGCCGTCTGCAAGCGCCTTGGCGACCTGCACAGCACCGTGACCGTAGGCATCGGCCTTGAGAATGACCATAACCTTAACATCCTCGCCGACCTTTTTTTGAACGGCATCAACATTTGAACGAATGGCATCAAGGTCAACATAGGCGCAAACCCTGCTGTTTTGAGTATTCAAGATTTCATCCCCTAATTACTTAATTGCGGCAAGAGCCTGCTTAATATCATCGATAATATCATCAACATTTTCTATGCCGACGGAGAAACGAACAAGGTCGGGGGAAACGCCGCACTCAACAAGCTCACTGTCGCTGAGCTGACGGTGAGTTGACGAAGCAGGATGAAGCACACAGGTGCGTGCATCGGCAACGTGAGTTACGACTGCAGCAAGCTTGAGGCTGTTCATAAACTGCTCTGCCTTTTCTCTGCCACCCTTTATGCCGAACGAAACAACACCGCAGGTGCCGTTGGGCATATATTTTTTAACAAGGTCATGGTACTTGTTGCTCGGCAGACCAGGGTAATTTACCCAAGCGACCTGATCGCTGCTTTCGAGGAATTCAGCAACCTTTTGTGCGTTTGCACAATGGCGCTCAACACGCAGAGCGAGGGTTTCCAAGCCGAGGTTGAGATAGAAAGAGTTTTGCGGCGAGGGAGTTGAACCGTAATCACGAAGAAGCTGTGCAACGATTTTGGTGATGTAGCCTGCTTTGCCGAAATCACGGGTGTAAACAGCGCCGTGATAGCTTTCATCAGGCGTTGTAAGACCGGGGAACTTATCGTTCTGCTCCCAATCGAAATTGCCGCTGTCAATAACAGCGCCGCCAATCGTTGTTGCGTGTCCCTCCATATATTTTGTTGTGGAATGGGTTACAATATCCGCACCGAATTCAAAGGGACGGCAGTTAATCGGGGTGGGGAAGGTGTTATCGATAATCAGCGGTACGCCGTGAGCGTGAGCAACACGGGCGAATTTTTCAATATCGAGAACATCGAGTGACGGGTTTGCAATCGTTTCGCCGAAAACAGCCTTTGTGTTCGGTTTAAAGAGTGCGGCTATCTCCTCCTCGCTTGACGAGGGATCGACAAATGTTACATCGATGCCGATTTTACGCATTGTAACATTAAAGAGGTTGAATGTTCCGCCGTAAATTGTCGAAGCGGAAATGAAATGATCGCCTGCGCCGAGAATATTGATGAGGGAGAAGAAGTTTGCAGCCTGACCCGATGAAGTCAGCACGCCTGCAACGCCGCCCTCAAGCATTGTGATTTTTTGTGCAACCATATCATTGGTCGGGTTGGCAAGGCGAGTGTACATATATCCGGGCTTGAGGTCGAACAAATCCGCCATAGCCTCGCTTGTGTCATACTTATAGGTTGTTGTTTGGTAAATCGGAAGAACTCTCGGTTCACCGTTCTTCGGCTCATAAGCGCCTTGAACGCATTTTGTTTCAATTCTGTAATTCTCTTTCATTTACAATCAGTCCTTTCAATCCTGAAAAAAGTGTTTGATAAGTCCCGGACCGTATTCAACGAAGTTGCCGGTTGCGGCGGCGGTTTTCTCGTTTATTGTTTCAACGCCGTCAAGCTCCTTATTTTTGTGGTAAATCATAAACGGCACAGGATCGGAGGCGTGAGTTTTTGTTTTGATTGGCGTGGGATGATCGGGCAAAATCATTACCTTGTAATCATCATACTTTTCGAGTGCATCGAGCAGTATCGGCAGAACACGCTCATCGATAAGCTCAATCGCTCTGACCTTGTTCTCAGGCTCATTGCGGTGACCACATTCATCGGGAGCTTCAAGATGAACATAGACAAAATCACAGCCGTTTTCAAGCGCCTCAACTGCCGCCTGAGCCTTGCCCTCAAAGTTGGTGTCGATATAGCCTGTTGCGCCCTCGACCTCAGGCGTTTCCATGCCTGCGGCAATGCCGATGCCCTTGAGCAAATCGACCGCCGAAACAACACAGCCCTTTACGCCGTAAAGCTTTTCAAAATTCTCAAGGCTCGGCTTCTTGCCCTCGCCCCAGAGCCAAATTGAGTTTGCGGGCTTTTTGCCCTCGGCAATTCTCTTGAGGTTAACGGGGTGATCCTTGAGCAAATCATAGCTCTCACGCATCATTGCGGTCAGCTTACGGGCGGAATCCGCAGTCGAAATATATTCGCCGACAACTCTGCCCGAAATATCGTGCGGCGGAGTCATATTGCCAAGCTCGACCGTTCCGCCGTGGTGAATAAGGCAATGGCGATAGCTTACACCTGGGTAAAAGTCGAATTCACCGCCGCCGAAATGCTCTTGAACGGTTTTGATTATTTCCGCAGCTTCTTCGCTTGAAATATCGCCTGCGGAATAATCCACCATTGTTTTATCGTCATAATTTTCTTCATCGGAAAGGGTTACGACATTGCAGCGCAGAGCAATATCCGTATCCTCCATTTTTACGCCGATGCTGACCGCTTCAAGCGGAGAGCGGCCTGTGTAATAAATTGCAGGGTCATAGCCCATAACGCTGAGGTTTGCAACATCGCTGCCCGGCTTCAAGCCTGCGGCAACGGTGCGAACCAGACCGACCTCGCCTTTTTTGGCAAGGCCGTCAAAAATCGGCTTGTTCGCAACCTCCATCGGCGTTTTGCCGCCGAGCGCATCGACGGGGTAATCTGCCATACCGTCATATAATACAACTGCGTATTTCACAGCTATCAACTCCTATTATTTAAAGTATGCAACGCCTGATTCAAATATCTTTTGATCCTTTTCAAAGGGAACATTCTTATAAAGGTTTTCGCCCTTACGCTCGCTGTGAGCCATTTTGCCGAGAACTCTGCCATCGGGGCTTGTGATACCCTCGATTGCAAGAACAGAGCCATTCGGGTTATAGGGCAGGGCAGAGGCAACATTGCCATCAAGGTCAACATACTGAGTTGCAATCTGACCGTTGGCAATGAGCTGAGCCAGGTGAGCCTCATCAGCATAGAAGCGACCTTCGCCGTGTGAAACTGGAACTGCATGAATATCGCCCGCTTCACACATTGAGAACCACGGCGATTTTGTTGAAGTCACACGGGTATATGCCATGTGAGAAATATGGCGACCGATCGTGTTGAAGGTGAGCGTGGGGGCATCGGGTGCTGTATCAACAATCTTGCCGTAGGGAACAAGACCTGTTTTGATAAGAGCCTGGAAGCCGTTACAAATGCCGAGCATCAAGCCGTCACGCTGTTCAAGGAGAGCGGTAACTGCTTCCTTAACTCTCGGATTTTTAAGTGCGGTTGCAATGAACTTGCCCGAACCGTCAGGCTCGTCACCGCCGCTGAAGCCGCCTGGGAGCATAATGATTTGAGAAGCGTTGATTGCTTTGACGAAAGCCTCCATGCTCTGCTCAACATCACTTGCGGTCAGGTTCTTGATAACAAGGATTTCAGCCTGTGCGCCTGCGTTTTCAAAAGCACGGGCAGTATCATATTCGCAGTTTGTGCCAGGGAATACAGGGATAATAACTCTCGGCTTTGCCACTTTGATTGCAGGAGAAGCGGTGTTGCGCTGAGTGTAAAGCTCAACCTTTTCGCCACCTGTCGGGCAAGCGGCATCGGTTGCGAAAACGCCCTCAAGCTTGCCTGTCCAAGCCTTGATGAGCTCCTGAGTGCTGATTGCTTCACCGTCAACGGTGAACACGCCGTCTGCGGTTGTTTTACCGAGAAGCTTACCGCCGACAGGGCTTTCACCCTCAACCTCGATTACGAATGAGCCGACAAGCGGAGCATACATTTCACGAGCTGTAATGCCGCCCTCGAAGCTGAAGCCGAGCAGGTTGCCGAACGCCATCTTGCAGACATTTGCGGCTGAACCGCCCTCTTTAACAACGCCTGCGGTGAGAATCTTACCGCCTGCAACATTTTCATAAATGCCGCTCATCAAAGCCCTTGCCTTATCCCAATCGGGGAGGAGGGTTTGAGCGTTAACGGGCAGCTCAACAAGGTAAACGTTGCTGCCTGCTTTTTTGAATTCTGCCGAGGAAACCTTGCTTGCCTTTGCCATTGTAACGGCGAAAGAAACAAGAGTCGGAGGAACATCAAGCTCGTTAAATGAGCCTGACATACTATCCTTACCGCCGATTGACGGAGTATGATAATTGAGCTGAGCTGTGAGCGCACCGAGCAGGGCGGCAGTGGGATTGCCCCAGCGTGAGGGAACATCGTTCAAGCGCTCAAAATATTCTTGGAAGGTCAGCCTTGCCTTTGAGGGATCTGCGCCGATTGCGGCAAGCTTTGCAAGGGATTCCGTTACCGAATAAGCGGCGGCGTGGAAAGGACTCCAACGGCTCAAAGCAGGAATGAAGCCATAGCTCATTACGGTTGCGGAATCTGTCTTACCGCCCGGAACGGGAACCTTGGCACACATTGCTTCCTCAGGTGTGAGCTGAGTTTTACCTGCAAATGGCATATTGACCGTTGCCGCACCGATGCTTGCATCAAAACGCTCCGACAGACCGATTTGCGAGCAAACCTCAAGTCTGCCGAGGTTTGCTTTGAGTGCTTCAACGCCTTTTTTGTCCTCAACTGCGCAGGGAACAGCCTCACGGTAGTTGTCCTCCGCCTTCGGGGCGGTGATAACAGCCTTTGCCTTTTGGGTAACGCCGTTTGTATCAAGGAATTTACGGCTCAGGTCAACAATAATGTCGCCACGCCAATTCATAACGAGTCTGGGTTCTTCCGTAACTTTTGCGACTACGGTTGCCTCAAGGTTTTCTTTTGAAGCAAGCTCAATGAATTTTGCAGTATCGGCGCTGTCAAGAACAACAGCCATTCTCTCCTGCGATTCGGAGATTGCAAGCTCTGTTCCGTCAAGTCCGTCATATTTTTTTGTAACCTTATCAAGGTCGATTTTAAGTCCGTCCGAAAGCTCGCCGATTGCAACGCAAACACCGCCTGCACCGAAATCGTTACAGCGGCGAATGAGCTGAGCGGCTTCGGGGTTGCGGAACAAGCGCTGAAGCTTGCGTTCGGTCGGAGGATTACCCTTTTGAACCTCTGCACCGCAGGTTTCGATTGACTGGGTGTTGTGTGCCTTTGATGAGCCTGTTGCACCGCCGCAGCCGTCACGACCCGTTCTGCCGCCGAGAAGAACTATATCATCACCGGGTGCAGGTGTTTCTCTGCGAACATTGACCTTCGGTGATGCGCCGACAACCGCACCGATTTCCATACGCTTTGCCTTGTAGCCCTCATCATAAAGCTCAACGACCTGACCCGTTGCAAGACCGATCTGGTTGCCGTATGACGAATAGCCTGCTGCCGCACCGATTGTGATTTTGCGCTGAGGCAGCTTGCCTGTGAGCGTATCTTCAAATGCCTCGGTCGGATCGCCGCTGCCTGTGACACGCATTGCCTGATAAACATAAGCTCTGCCCGAAAGCGGATCACGGATTGCACCGCCCAAGCAGGTTGCTGCACCGCCGAAGGGCTCGATTTCGGTCGGGTGGTTATGTGTTTCGTTTTTGAACTGAACAAGCCATTGCTCATCCTTGCCGTCGTTATCAACGGTAACCTCGATTGAGCAGGCGTTGATTTCGTCACTCTCGTCAAGATCGTTCAGCTCGCCCGCTTTTTTGAGCGCCTTTGCACCGATCGTGCCCATATCCATAAGAGTGATGTTTTTGGCTTTTCTGCCTGCGTAAACATTTTCACGCACTGCCATATATTCGTTCCAAGCGGCAGTAATTGCTTTTGAAAGAGCGCCGTCCTCAATCTCGACATCGGTAAGCTCGGTCAAGAAGGTTGTATGGCGGCAATGGTCCGACCAATATGTATCGATAACTCGAAGCTCGGTAACGCTCGGATCACGGTTCTCGTCCTTTGCGAAATAATCACGGCAGAAGCACAAATCGGCAGCCGTCATCGCAAAGCCCATCTGCTTGTGGTAAGCGGCAACCTCATCATCGCTCCAGCCGATAAAGCCGTTAACACGCTGAATATCCGCAGGAACATCGGCAACAATATTAAGGTCAGCAGGCTTCTCCATCGAAGCCTCACGGGATTCAACGGGGTTAATGAGGTACGCCTTGATTGCATCGAACTGCTCATCGGTCAGCTCACCCTCGAAGATATAAACCTTTGCGCTTGCAACTGCGGGCTGATCGCCGCAGGTCAGCAATGCGATACACTGAGCCGCAGAATCCGCACGCTGATCGTACTGACCCGGAAGATATTCGCTGGCAAGCACACGGCAGCCCTGCGGAACAACAAGCTCCGAGCAGATCGTATCGGCATTGGGTTCGGACAAAACGGCGTTGCAGGCACGCTCGAACTCAGCCTGAGTCAAGCCCTGAACATCGTAGCGGTTAATGAGCCTGACACGCTTGAGGGTTGCAATGCCCAAGGTTGAGCAAATATCGGACAGAACGCCCTTTGCTTCAACATCAAAGCCGTCACGCTTTTCGACAAAAATTCTCATAACTTCTTTCACATTAATCACCGAGCCATTTCTTTATAATTATATTATTCAAAGATAATAATAAGCATTATAACATATATTATCAGCTAAATAAAGGGCAAAAACGCACTTCGGCATAATTTTTGTTAGAATTCTTTATGATTTTTTTGTTGAAAATTACAAATTTATTACGGTTTTTTAACAAGGTACTGTACAAATATTGTCAGCCGTGTTATAATACAGCAGTTAATAGTGTGTAACTGCATCTTAACCGCCCCCCCGTAGTGGGGCTTCGATATTAAATTTTTACGAAGGGAGCTTCTTTACGGATATGGAGAAAATTGTTATTAACGGCTCTAAACCGCTCAGAGGCGAAGTCGAAATCAGCGGCGCAAAAAACGCTGTTGTTGCCATTCTCCCTGCAACAATTCTCGCTCAGGATGTTTGCCGAATCGAAAACATCCCCGACATCAGCGATGTTTCAATTATGATTCGTATTCTTTCCCAGCTCGGTGCAAAGGTCAAAATGATCAACCGCACCACGCTTGAAATCGATACAAGAACAGTCAACAGTTATATTGTACCCAATGAGCTTACAAAGCACCTGCGTGCTTCTTACTATCTTTTGGGCGCTCTGCTCGGCAGATACAGCCGCGCCAAGGTTTCAATGCCGGGCGGCTGCTGGTTCGGCGTTCGCCCGATCGATTTGCACCTGCGTGGCTTTGAGTTGCTCGGCGCAAAGGTTTCAATCGATAACGCAATGGTCAACGCAGAGGCAGAGCATCTTATCGGCAGCGCTATTTATATGGATAATGTTTCCGTCGGCGCAACCGTTAACGTTATGCTTGCTGCCGTCAAGGCAAAGGGTTTGACAATCATCGAAAACGCCGCCCGTGAGCCGCACATCGTTGACCTTGCCAACTTCCTCAACTCAATGGGTGCAGATGTCCGTGGCGCAGGCACAGACGTTATCAAAATCCGTGGCGTTGAAGAAATGCACGGCTGCACATATTCGATCATCCCCGACCAAATCGAGGCAGGCACATATATGGTTGCCGCCGCCGCAACGAAAGGCGATGTTCTTGTTAAAAATGTAATCCCGAAGCACCTCGAATCAATCACCAAAAAGCTGCTTGATGCAGGCGTTGAGGTTGAAGAATTTGATGAAGCTGTCCGTGTCAGATGCACAGGCAGACCGACAAAGTGCAACGTCAAAACAATGCCGCACCCCGGCTTCCCGACCGATATGCAGCCCCAGATGACAACTCTGCTTGCCCTTGCAGACGGCACAAGCATTGTCAGCGAGAGCGTGTGGGACAACCGCTTCCGCTATGTTGATCAGCTCATTCGTATGGGCGCAAACATCAGTGTTGAGGGAAAGGTTGCAATCATTCAGGGCGTGGACAAGCTCCACGGTGCTCCCGTCGGCGCAGACGATTTGCGTGCAGGTGCCGCCATGCTCATTGCAGGCTTTGCCGCAGAGGGTCAGACTACGATCGAAAACATTTCTCACATCGACAGAGGCTATGAGAATTTTGTCGAAAAATTCTCTGCCCTCGGCGGTGATATTAAGCGTGTCAGCTTCCCCGATGACGATGAGGTTGACGCTGAAAACGCAGGTTAATTTATGGCACGGTTTTGCTCACTTTTTTCCTCCAGCAGCGGCAACTGCACCTACATCGGTCAGCCCGACGGGGGAATACTCATAGATGTCGGCGTAAGCGCAAAGCGAACCGCCGAAACACTTGATTGCATCGGCGTTGACATTCGCAGCGTCGGCGCAATTTTTGTTACCCACGAACACACCGACCACATCCAAGGCATCAGGGTTTTGGCTTCCAAGCACAACATCCCCGTTTACGCAAGCACCGGTACGCTGGAAGCAATGGCAGAAAGCGGAACGCTCAATGGCAAATTCCCCTCAGAGGTTATCCCTTGGGAGGGCGTGGAATGTAACGGAATGTTCATCCGTCCGTTCAAAACTCCGCACGACAGCCGTGAAAGCGTTGGATACACAGTCACCACGGCAGACGGCAACCGCCTTGCTGTTGCAACAGACATCGGCACTGTCACAGACGAGGTGCTCAACAACATCGCCTGCTGTTCGCTTGTGCTTCTCGAATCCAACCACGATGTGAGGATGCTCCAGAACAACCCACGCTACACCTATGCCCTCAAGCGCCGTATTCTCTCGGACACAGGGCATTTATCGAACGAAAGCTGTGCAAAGACTGCGGCTCATTTAATCGAAAGCGGCACAACAAGGCTTTTCCTTGGCCATTTGAGCAAGGAGAACAATATGCCTGAGCTTGCTTACCAGACGACCTCCGCCGCCCTGACCGCAAGCGGTTTTGAAGAGGGCACGGATTACATATTAAGAGTTGCCGGAACAGGCAACCCGAAAATGATGGTGTTTTAAATGAACATTACACTTATTACACTCGGCAAGCTCAAGGAGGATTATCTGCGAG
Organism: uncultured Eubacteriales bacterium; assembly: GCA_964419825.1. Classification (GTDB taxonomy): domain Bacteria; phylum Bacillota; class Clostridia; order Oscillospirales; family Acutalibacteraceae; genus UBA8612. Next base: position 7,991 of record CAYQRS010000009.1, on the reverse strand, counting down.
CCGCCTGCGCCGAATACAAAAAACGCCTCGGTGCTTTTTGCAAGGTTGAAATTATCGAACTGAACCCGATTCACCTGCCCGATAATCCCTCGCCGCTCCAAATCGATGCCGCCTTAGAGGCGGAAGCAAAGCTGATAAGCGCCAAAATTCCAAAGGGTGCGGCTTGCTTTGCGCTCTGCATTGAGGGCAAGCAATATTCCTCCGAGGAATTCAGCAAGCTCATTCAAGCCTCGGCAATCGAGGGCGGCGCAAACTGCGTTTTCATAATCGGAAGCTCGCACGGGATGAGCGAAACAATCAAAAAGCAATGTAAATACCGCCTTTCAATGAGCAAGATGACCTTTCCGCATCAGCTCGCAAGGGTGATGCTGCTTGAACAAATTTACCGAGGATTTCAAATTTCAAGCGGCGGAAAATACCACAAATAACATTTTGCATAAAAATTTCATAAAATTACTTTTATTTTTTGCAAATATATGGTACAATCATATAGATGTTCAATACCGAAAGGAGTTTCATTAACTATGAAATCAAGAACTATTAAAATTTTAGCACTTTTACTCGCCTTTTGTACTGTTTTCGGCGTAGCCTCCTGCTCGCTCACCTCCTCCGATGAGGAAGTGGAGGAAACTACCACCCTCGCAAGCGCAACAAAGCTTCCGAGCGCCGAAGAAGAAATTTTGGCTTACTTCAACTCTTGCTTCGCCGCCGCAAAAGCAGGTAAAGCAGCAGTTAAATATTCCTCAGGCTACAAGCCCGGCTCATTCGATTGCGAAAACGCCACACTCAAAGCCGCTCTTCCCACGCTTTCAAAGCTTATGAAGAAGGGCTACAATGCTGACCTCGGCGCAGAGGTTGAATACGGCGGCGATTTTGCAAAGCTCCTCCCCATCAAGGGCAGTGACGCTCCCCTCGTTCTCACCAAGAACGACATTATCGACATTGCAGTTAACCCCGATGAATTCAGCCGCTACGATGAGCAGGCTTCACTCTATGCCGAAAATATTGTTGACAACAAGGAATACACAACAGCCTATGTTGATACCGATCCCGATGTCAGAAAAATCACAATCACTCTCAAGGACGAAATCGATCCCAAGGCAGGCGAAGGCTTCTTCGGTCAAATCTTCGATATTCCCGACAGAGCCGCAATCGATGCCGAAATGGATAAGGCTAAGGCTTACATCGATTACAACGGCAAATACACAGCTAAATACACAGGCTGCTCAATCTATATGGAAATCGACCGCCTTACCGATCAGGTAATCAAGGTTGAGTTCCGCCGCAACATCGAAATCACTGCATCAGTCACAGGTCTCGGCACTCTTGCAGACCTCGGCACAGCAGAGCTTTCATTCGTTATGGCAGGCAACGATTGCTATGAGTTCGATTGGATTGACCCCGAAACTGTTACAGAAACGGACTGATATAAATGAACATATTGCACGATATTGACCCCAAGCGCATCAACCCGAACGATTTTTACGCCGTTATCGAAATTCCGCAGGGCAGCCGCAACAAATATGAGATTGACAAGGAAACAGGTCTTATTATGCTCGACCGTATCCTTTACACCTCAACACACTACCCCGCAAACTACGGCTTCATCCCTCGCACGCACGCTGACGATTTAGATCCGCTGGATGTGCTTGTGCTTTGCGCAGAGCCTATCCATCCGCTGACGCTTGTGCGTTGCTACCCGATCGGCGTTATCAAAATGCTCGACAACGGCAGGGCTGACGAAAAGATTATTGCAATTCCGTTCTCCGACCCCAACTACAACGGCTACCGCAGTATCTTCAACCTGCCCAGACATATTTACGATGAAATTTCCCACTTCTTCACCGTTTACAAAACGCTTGAGAAGAAGGATACGGCGGTTGACGAGGTTCAAGACGAAACCGAGGCAATCAAAATCATCGAAAAAGCAATCCAAGCTTACAAGGATTTGCACCCCGAACAAGAATAACTGCCAAGCCCTCGATGTCGCAAGCACCGAGGGCTTTTTTTAAGGAGATTTTGATTTGAAAAAGCGTTTACATTTGCTTGACGAGGTGCGTGGTCTTGCAATCGTTCTGATGGTTTTTTATCACGCCTTTTATATCCTCGGCTACCAATTCGGTGTTCCGTTTATGCAGCAAACGCAAGCTTTCTTCCAGCCGTTACAGCCCTTGTTTGCCTGCCTTTTCATTTTGATTTCGGGCATAGCCTCCAACCTCTCGCACAGCAACCTTGTGCGTGGTGCAAGGCTTGCGGCGATTGCCCTCGGCTTCACGGCTGTGACTGTTATTTTACTCCCGAAATTCGGCATTGAGGGTGCTGAAATTTATTTCGGAATTTTGCATCTGCTCAGCTTTTGTATGCTCCTTTTCGCCGCTTTGAAAAAGCCGCTTTCCTCTCTCCCAACCATTCCCTCCGCCGCCGTTTCCCTTTTGCTTTTTGCGCTTTGCTATTATATTCCCTCCGGCAAAATTTTGGCGTGGGATTTGCCGCAAGGCCTTTACAGCGGTCCTATCTCAGCGGTCTTCGGCTTCCCCAATCCAGAATTTTATTCGGCGGATTATTTCCCTATCTTGCCGTATGTCTTTATGTTCCTTGCAGGCACATTTCTTGGCAGGCTCGCCGCTGACGGAAGCTTCCCAAAGGCATTTTATGTCAGCCGTGTTCCGCTGCTCGGCGCAATCGGCAAAAGAACCCTGCTGATTTATCTGCTGCATTGGCCAATTATCTTTTTATTGGGCTTGCTAATCTCAAAATTTTAATGTATAATAAATGTACTTATAAGGAAAATTCTGAAGAGTAGGTGTCTTTTTATGGAAAAAAACAAAGTCAAACTCAACATCGCAGGCACAGATTACGTTATCTGCACGGAAGACGATGCAAAATATGTTATGGCGCTCGGCGATGAGCTTGATGCAACAATCACCAAGACTATGCGTGAAAATTCACGAGTATCCGTAACTCAGGCAGCTATCCTTGCCGCCCTTGATTATGCCGATATGTACAGAAAGGCAGAGGTCAGCGCAGATAACCTCCGCAGCCAGATCAAGGAATATCTTGAGGATTCCGCACGCTCAAAAATGGATGCGGAAATCGCAAAGAGAGAGGTTGAAAGACTGACAAGGGAGCTTCAAAATGCTCAAAAGCTCGGCTGAGATATTAGCTCCTGCGGGCACATTTGATGCCGTTCAGGCGGCTGTGCGTTGCGGCGCAAACGCCGTTTATTTGGGCGGCAAAACGCTCAATGCACGGCGTAACGCAGGCAATTTCACTTTAGAGGAGCTTAAAGAGGCTGTGGGCTATTGTCACGCTCACGGTGTAAAGGTTCATCTTGCGCTCAACACCCTCGCAAGCGATGAGGAACTCAAAAACGAGGTTCAGCAGGCATTGCGTGATGCGTGTGAAGCGAATATTGACGCTCTTATCATTCAAGATATGGGCGTGCTTTCGCTTGCCAAAAAATGTGTACCGACAATGGAGCTTCACGCTTCAACGCAGATGTCTGTTCACACGCTCGCAGGCGTTCGTCAGCTTGCCGATTTGGGCTTCAGCCGTGCCGTTTTATCAAGAGAGCTTTCTCTTGAAGAGATTGAATATATAACAAAAAATTCACCGATCGATATTGAAGTTTTCGTTCACGGTGCACTTTGTATGTGCGTTTCGGGTCAATGCCTGATGAGCGCAATGCTCGGCTCACGCAGTGCGAACAGGGGGCTTTGCGCCCAGCCCTGCCGCCTGCCCTTTGCCGCCGAAAACGGTTGCGGCAACGATTTGAGCCTCAAGGATCTTTCCGCAATCGATTACCTCAAAAGGCTCAGCGAGATTGGTGTCAAAAGCTTCAAAATTGAGGGCAGAATGAAGCGCCCCGAATATGTTGCCGCCGCTGTGACCGCCTGCAAAAATGCAATCGACGGCGTGACCGACGAAAGGCTCAACGAAAACCTCAAGAGCGTTTTTTCACGCTCAGGCTTTACCGACGGCTACCTGCTCGGTTCACTCGGCAGAGATATGTTCGGTATCCGCCGCAAGGAGGATGTCACCGCCGCCGCACCGATTCTCAAGGAATTATCTCAGCTTTACCACAAGGAGAAGCCGAGGCTTGCGGTCGATTTTGCTTTCAGCGCATACGAAAACGATGTTGCCTGCCTTGCGGCAAGAGCAGGGGGCAAATCGGTTTTTGTTGAGGGTGACACTCTCGCTCAGCCTGCGCTGAATGTTGCTTTGAGCGCAGAAAAAATCAAACAGCAGCTCGAAAAATGCGGCGGAACGCCCTTTTATCCTGCCGAAATTGAAATTGATATTGATGAAAACATTTCACTGCCGATGTCCTCAATCAATGCATTGCGTCGTGAATGTTTGGATAGACTTTACAATGAGTTAAGTTGTGGAAAACCCAAGGCTTTTCACTATTTTAATGTGGAAAACTCTGTGAAAAAGGTGAATAACCCACGATTTTACGCCCGTTTTTCCAATTTTAACCAGTCGAAATTTGTTGGCGAAAATGTGGAAAAAATTATTCTTCCGCTTGCCGAAATCCTTAAAGCTGAGTCCTTGAACACCGAAAAAACCGTTGCCGAAATACCCAGAGTATTTTTCGGCAAGGAGAACGAGGTTTTGAGTGACTTGCTCAAGGCAAAATCGCTCGGCGTTAATTGCGCCTGCTGTGCAACCTTGGACGCAATGCGCCTTGCCAAGGAAGCGGATATGAAAATTCTTGCAGGGCTTGGCAGTAACATTTTCAACGGCCTAAGTGCGCAGGCATATACGGAGCTTGGTGCAGAGGAGCTTTTGCTCTCGCCCGAACTTACGCTCACCCGTGCAAAATATATCGGCGGCAACACAGGTCTTTTGGTTTACGGTCGTCTGCCGCTTATGGTCACACGCAACTGCCCAATCAAAAACGGCAAAACCTGCGCCGAATGTAAAAGACAAAGCTCGCTTACAGACCGCCTTGGCGTTAAATTCCCCATTCGCTGTGAAAACGGCTACAGCCTTGTGCTCAATTCCAGACCGATTTACCTTGCGGAAAGGATGAGGGAAGTCAGCTTTGTTGATTTCAACCTTTTCTATTTCACAACAGAGAGCGCCGAGGAATGTGCGCAGATTTTAACCGATTACCGTCAAGGCAAGCCTGCCGACGGCGAATACACAAGAGGTCTTTATTACAGAGGAGTAGAATAAAATGACACAGCAGGAACTTGACAGAATCAGCGAATTCACCGCCATTGCAAGGGTGCGTGAGCTTACGCCGCAGGAGCAGGAGGAAAGAGCTGCTCTGCGCCGTAAATATATTGACAGCTACAAGCGCAGCCTTGTCGGTCAGCTTGAAAACACCTACATTGTTGACGAAAAGGGCAACAAGACAAAGGTTGAAAGAAAAACTAAAAAATAAGGAGTTGTTACTATGTACAAATTCCCTATCGGCATAATCATCGAATCGTTCCGCCTGCCGCCCTATGAGGCAATCAAAAAGGCCGCAGAGGTTGGCGCACAGGGCGTTCAGCTCTATTGCACAAAGGGTGAAATGGCTCCCGAAGCGCTCACACCCTCAAAGCGTATCGAGCTTAAAAAGCATATCGAAGCCTGCGGTCTTAAGGTTTCCGCTCTTTGCGGCGATATCGGCGGCTTTGCTTACAAGGAGAAAAACCCCGAACGAATTGAGCGTTCCAAGCGCATTATCGATTTGGCGAAGGATATGGACACAAATGTTGTAACAACACATATCGGCGTTGTTCCGACGGACAAGAACCACGACCGATACAAAATTATGCAGGAGGCCTGCCACGCTCTTGCCGAATATGCAGACAGCGTTGAGGCGCATTTTGCCGTTGAAACAGGTCCAGAAACCTCGGCAAACCTCAAGGGCTTTTTGGACAGCCTCGGTTCAAGAGGTGTCGGCGTAAATCTCGACCCTGCAAACCTCGTTATGGTCACGGGCGATGATCCCGTTCAGGCGGTTTACAACCTCAAGGATTATATCGTTCACACCCACGCCAAGGACGGCAGACAGAATTTTTATGTTGACCCCGAAATAATCTACGGTATGGTTCCCAACGGCGAAGTTCCGACGAACAACAGCTTCATCGAGGTTCCGCTCGGCGAGGGCAGTGTTAATTGGAAGGAATACCTGACTGCGCTTGAGGATATCGGCTACAAAGGCTTCCTCACGATTGAGCGTGAGGTTGGAGAACAGCCCGAAGCGGACATCAGAAAGGCTGTATCTTTCTTGAAAGGATTTGTCGGTTAATGAAATTTTCAGTCAGCTCCTACAGCTTCCAAAAGCTTCTAAACAGCGGTGAGCACACTCAGCTGAGCATCATTCGCCTTGCAAAGGAAATCGGCTTCGACGCAATCGAATTCACCGACCTTGAGCCGCAGGACTCAATGAGCGAGTCAGAATGGGCAAGGGCTCTTGCAGAAGAATGTCAGAAGCAGGGTATGCCCGTTTCAAACTACACGATTTGTGCAAACCTCCTCTGCGACGATTTTGACAAAGAGGTTGAACGCCTGAAAAGCCATGTTGACATTGCGGTTATCCTCGGCGCAAAAAGCATGAGGCACGATGCAACTCACGGCTTCGGTGACAAGGATAAGAAATATAAGGGCTTTGACAGCGCTCTGCCGATTTTGGCAGAGGGCTGCCGCAGAGTTACCGAATACGCCAAGGAAAAGGGCATTGAAACGATGGTTGAAAACCACGGCGTTTTCTGTCAGGAGAGCGCAAGGGTTGAAAGGCTTGTCGATGCAGTCGGCAACCCGAACTTCGGCACGCTCGTTGATATGGGCAACTTTATGTGCGCCGATGAAGCTCCTGCCGCCGCAGTCGGCAGAATGGCTCCGATGGCAAAATATGTTCACGCAAAGGATTTCCACAAAAAGAGCGGCAACGGTCCGAACCCGGGTGACGGCTTTTTCCGCACAAGGGGCGGCGATTATCTGCGAGGTGCTGTTTTGGGCCACGGCGTTGTTCCTGTTTACCAGTGCATCCAAACCCTTAAAGCCGCAGGCTATGACGGTTACATCAGCATTGAGTTCGAGGGCGTTGAAGATAATATCTGGGCACTCAAGACGGGGCTTGAAAACCTCAAGCGCTACTGTGAATAATTCATTTTCAGGCAATTCATTTCGGGTTGCCTGATTTTTTCTTTTTTATTAAAAATTTACAATTACGCATATTGGGCATAACAATAGTTAAATATTATTATGCTCAGGAAGGCAGGTGCATTTTTTAAATGAACGAAATCAAAAAGCTTCCGCCGACTGTCGGCAGTAAGCTCAGACACAACATACTTGAAATGCCACAGGAAATCAGGAGCGCAAGCGGCATTGTAATTTACGGCAGGCGAATCAAGAGCCTTGTTTTCACAACGGATTTGGCTATCATACGCAACTGCGATGCCGATGCGGTTTTTGCGGTTTATCCGTTCACGCCTCAGCAGACAATCAGCGACGCTTTGATCAAAACCGCTTATGTGCCCGTCTTTTGCGGAGTCGGCGGCGGCACAACCAAGGGAATGAGAACAATCTCGCTGGCAAAGGATGTTGAAAGCCAAGGCGCAATGGGCGTTGTGCTGAACGCTCCGATTTCAAACCTCAACCTCAAGGCGGTCAGCTCCGCTGTTGATATTCCCGTTGTTATCACCGTAACCAAGCCCGATACGGACATCGGCAAGCGCATTGAAGCGGGCGCAAACATCCTCAATGTTGCAGGCGGTGCAGCAACGGCGCAAATCGTCGCTTCAATCAGAAAGGATTACCCGGATATTCCGATTATCGCAACAGGCGGCAACAAGCCCGACACCATTCTTGAAACGATTAAAGCAGGTGCAAACGCAATCACCTACACTCCGCCCTCGGCACAAGAGCTGTTCAAAACGATGATGGCAAAATACAGAGATGAATAACTTGACGACTGTAACATTTTAAGCTGTTTATTTTGCTTTATTGTTACTTATATTTATTGACAATCACAAACACGGGTGCTATACTTT
>CAYQRS010000008.1:0-22984 GCA_964419825.1 uncultured Eubacteriales bacterium | reverse complement strand
AAAAATCAAAACAAAAATATATAAAATCTCAATTTGCAAAAGTATAAAACAGGGCCGTTGCTTTTGCGGCGGCCTATGAGCATTCCTTTGCGGCGGTGCAACCGACCTGTGTTCCCCACTTTATTTTTCGGGGGAGGAGCAGAGGTCGGTTGCATTTTTTTATTTTTTCTTGACTTTGACCGCTGTAATGGTTATAATTTTATTGGAATATAAAATTCTTTAGGGAGGATTTACAAATGGAATGTTTGAAAAAGGTTCTTAAAATTGTCGGCATTGTTGTTGCCGTTGCCGCCGCTGTTGCAGGCATCTGCTTCGCCGTCAAAAAAATCAAAGAGAAAAAATGTGCTTGCCAGAATGATGAGGAATGTTATGTTTCCTGCTCATGCTGTGAACCGCAGGCATAAAACCGAAAAAGCAAACAGGCTGTGCAGTTTATTTGAGCTGCACAGCCTGTTTTTGTTTTTATTATTTGTTTATGAAATCCTGCGGATTGGCTTTGATATATTCGCCGATTGCTTTGAAAAGATTGGTGTTTGCGCTCAGAAGCTTGAAATCGGAGTTTGCTTTTTCGATTTCTTCGGCGATTACCGAGGCACTTTCGTTTTCATCGTCGTAACGCTCGAACATCTGCTTGATTAGTGCGGCGACCTCACGGGGGAGTGTGTTTTCTGCGCCTTCAACTGCATCGGTTGTAAGCGGCTTGCCGCTGGTTTTGAAGAAGAGCGAAAGCTCTGTTTTCGCATCAGTCAGCAAATAGTAAAGCGCATAGATGTATTTCTGTCCTTGTGTAAGCTCGTTGTAAAAATTTTCGGTGTTCTCGCTTTTTTGGCACTTTGCCTCTAAACATAACGCTGTTCCCTCAAAAAGGCTTTCTGCGGGGGATTTTTCGATTATTTCGGCGGTTAAATCCCTGTAAGCGTCACGCAATTCTTTTTCTCGCTTTGCTTTTTCAATCATTGCGTTAACTTCCTTGCTGCGTCTTGATGCCGTTCCAAAGGCTTTTTTCAGGACGAACGGCGTGATTACGATAAGAACAAGCAAAACGATGTAAAGATACCAAAATTCGGTTATGTTTTCAATCATTTTAACAGCTCCTTATAAATATCGCCTTTTTTGATTCCCGTTGCTTTGGCGGCAAGCTTTGCCGCTTCGCTTACGCTGATGCCCTTGCTCTGCTGTTCCTTTGCGATTGAAATTGCCTGCTCAAGCGTTGCAGGTGCATCTTCCTTCGGTGCACCCTCAACGATTATTACGATTTCTCCCTTGAGCTTGTTATCGGCATAATCCTCAGCGGCTTTTGCAAGGGTAGTGTGTATAACTTCTTCGTGTATTTTTGTGATTTCTCTGACGATTGCGATTTTTCGGTCGCCCAGAGCCTCCGCCATATCCTTGAGCGTAGCGGCGAGCTTGTGCGGTGCTTCGTAAAAGCACATTGTTCTGCTTTCGTTTTGGATTTCAGCCAAGTGCTCACGGCGTTCCGCCTTGTTGACACTTAAAAAGCCCTCAAAGCTGAATCTTCCTGCAGGCATACCGCTCAATGCGAGCGCACTCACAAAGGCACAAGGACCTGGTACAACGGTCACGGCAAGCCCTTTTTCGTGGCAGAGCCTGACCAAATCCTCACCGGGGTCGGAAACAGCAGGCATACCCGCATCGGTAACCAAACAGCATTTTTCGCCGCCTGCAATTCTTGCGGCAATCTGTTCACCACGTTGTGAACGGTTATGCTCATAATAGCTTATCATCGGCTTTTTAATATCAAAATGGTTGAGGAGCTTAAGCGTAACCCTCGTATCCTCTGCGGCAATGAAATCACAATCGGTAAGAGCCTGAACAGCTCTCGGCGAAATATCGGATAAATTGCCTATCGGCGTGCCTACGATGTAGAGAGCGCCGATTTTTTCATCATTTGTTTGCATATCCACCGTAAATCCTTTTTAACTCAATTTGGTCGCTCATATCAAGGCTTTTTTCAATGCAAAGCCCTGCCTTGGCATCTTTTTTGCCTTCAATAAGGAAAAGCCATGGTGCGCTTGAGCTGTTTTTGACAACAAAGCGCAGGCGCTTGGGTTCGATTTTGTTTTGACGCATTGCACAAATGACATCTGTCAAGCGCTCAGGACGGTGGCAAACACAAAGCCTGCCGCCCGAATTCAAAAGCCTTGCCGCCTGCTTGGCAATATCGTCAAAGGTACAGCATACCTCACTGCGTATGATTCGGTGCTGTTCATCCTTGCAATCATATCCGCTGCCGACAATGAAGTAAGGGGGATTGACCGTTATCAGGTCAAAGCTGCTCGGCGTAACCTCCATCGGGAGGTGATTGAGATCGGCGTTCACAATGTTCAGCCTTTCGCCGATTTCGCTTTTTTCGGCGGCGGCTTTCATCAGCATACAGGCATCCTCCTGTATTTCAACCGCCGTGACAGGGTGAGCCAACTGCCTGCGGAGCATTAAAAGCGGAATTATTCCGCAACCGCTGCAAAGGTCGCACGCCTTTTCTCTGCGCTTTATATCGGCAAAATCAGCCAAAAGGAACGCATCTGTGCCGAAAGTATGTATTTCACTCAGGCAGGCAACAATGCCCTCACCTAATTCTTCAACCTTAAATTCGGGCATCGTATTGCCTCCTTGCAGTTTGTTGAGTTATTTGCGCAGGATAACTGCGCTGTAAGCCGATATTTCAACGCTGTAACGGTCAAAGCCGCTTCCGCCTAAAATCGGTTCGGCACCGTGCCAACTCGGCTGTAGATAATAGGTTATCGAATGTGAATTTCTGTTTGCGATTGTCAAAAGGGAGTTGCCGTAGCTGTGCCGTGCGTAGGCAACACAGCCTGCTGCCTCGGAAATCGGTTCAAATGAGCCGTCTTTTAAGCAACGGTTTTCTTCCCTGATTTTGCCCAAAGCACGATACCATTCCAAAAGCTCCTCGTTTTCGTTGCCCCAAGGGTAACAGCCACGGTTGAACGGGTCTTTGTATCCCTCTGCACCGACCTCATCGCCGTAATAAATGCAGGGGATACCGGGGAGGGTGAATTGCATTGCGCTCACGCAACGCATCATTTTCAAGCCGATTTTGCGTTGCTCCTCACTCAGCTTTTGTTGCGATTGCCAAAGCCTGTCACGGTTTTCGCAGCTTTCTCCGACCATCGCAGTTATTGCACGCACAGTATCATGCGTGCCGATGTGGTTCATAAGCAGGTTAATGTTTTGCTCGGGATAGTTTTCAAGCACGGTTATGATTTTATCGGTAAAGCCATTTGCAATTCCCGTTCTCATAAAATAGAGCAGAGCATCGGCAAAGGGATAATTCATAACGCTGTCGAGCTGGTTGCCCAAGAGGTAACGCCTGCGCTTGTTGTATGCGGTCTTGTTGCTTGCATCTTCCCAAACCTCGCCAATGATTATCGCATTTTTATTTTCGCTTTTTACGCAGGAATTCAGTTCATCGAGGAATTCATCGGGCAATTCGTCGGCAACATCAAGCCGCCAACCGCTTGCGCCGAGGCGGAGCCATTTCTTTATAACTCCGTTTTCGCCGAAAATAAAATTGCGGTAACCCTCGTCGTTTTCGTTAACGGCAGGCAGGGTGTCGAAATCCCACCAGCTTTCATAATCGGTGTTCCAGCGGCGGAAATTGTACCAACTGTAATAAGGCGATTGCTGTGAATTGAAAGCGCCGATAGTATCATATCGGTTGAGCCTATTGAAATAAACGCTGTCTGAGCCTGTGTGATTGAATACGCCGTCAAGCACAATATCGATTCCCTTTTCCTTTGCTTTTGTGCAAAGGCTGACGAAATCCTTTTCTGTGCCGAGCAACGGGTCAATCTTCATATAATCAGCCGTGTTATAGCGGTGGTTTGAGTGTGCTTCAAAAATCGGGTTAAGATAGATGCAGTTAACACCGAGCTGTTTGATATAATCGAGCTTTTCCTCGATTCCCTTGAGGTTGCCGCCAAAATAATCGTTGTTGAGAACCTTGCCGTTTTCATTCGGCATCCATTGCGGCTGAGCGCCCCAATCATCACGCAGAACTCTGTCGCTCGGTATCGGGGGCAGGGGAGAATCCGCACGGTTGAATCTATCTGGAAAAATTTGGTAAATAACGCCGCCTTCAAGCTTTTTCGGCGTATGATAATCGCAATCGTAAACGGTTAATTGCCAATCGTTGCCCTGAGCAAGGATTGCGCCGATTCCGTTGCCTGCGTTAAAAATCTTGCCCATACCGAATGGAACATCGTATTCAAAATGGTACCAGTAGATGCCTTTTTCGCTCAGTGTCCAATCGGTTTTCCACCATTCCTCACCGTCGCCCTCCATTCGCTCCCAACAGAAAGGAACGGATTGCTCCGCTTCGTTATCACGGTGCCAAACCAGCCTCACGGCACTGCAACGAAAATTGCGCGGCAAAATAACTCTTAAAGAAACCGTGCTACCTGAACAAATCGCACCGAAAATATTTTTGTGTAGCTTGTTGCGTGAGTTATAGGGGATATAGTGCATAAAAAACCTCTCTATGCGGCAAGAAAAATTTTGGCAAGTGCAAGGTAAATCAGCAGGGTGATTGCATCAACGATTGTTGTGATCATCGGGCCTGCCATCAAAGCAGGGTCGAGCTTGAGGGCTTTTGCACCGAGCGGAAGCACGCAGCCGATAATTTTTGCGAGAACGACCGCACAGAACATTGCGGCACAAATAACCAAGAAAACATCAAGTCCGCCTGCACTCCAGCCGACAAACTGAAGCAGGAAGAGCCTGACGAAGTTAGCGGCGGCAAGAACCGCACCGCAAATTAAGCCGACACGGAATTCCTTGAAAAAGATTTTGATAAAATCCTTTGGCTCGATTTCGCCCGTTGCAAGACCTCTGATTGCAAGGGTAGAGGTCTGGTTGCCTGCGTTTCCGCCCGTGTCCATAAGCATCGGTATTGCGGCAGTCAAGCCTGCAACGGCGGCAAGCATATTTTCGAATTCTTCGATTATTTTGCCCGTAAAGGTTGCGCTTATCATAAGAATAAGCAACCACGGTATACGGTTCTTTGCAAGCTTGAATACGCTTGTTTTAAGGTAATCCTCATCGTTGTGGATGACCTTGGCCATCATTTCGAAATCTTCTGTGTTTTCTTCATCGATGATGTCAACAACGTCATCGACGGTAATGATGCCGACGAGCCTGTTTTCGTTATCAGTAACGGGCACGCTGAGCAAATCGTATTTTCTGACTATGTCGGCAACGATCTCACGGTCCTCCAACGCCTTAACGCTGATGAGTGAGTCCTCGCTGTCCATAATATCGGCAACCAATGCATCATCGTCGTTGAAAATCAGCTCACTCAAATCAACCGTGCCGACAAGGTGTCTTGCACTGTCGATGCAGTAGCAGGTGTAGATTGTTTCTTTATCGATACCTGTTTTTCTGATTTGTTCGATTGCTTCGCCGACTGTGAAGCGATCGTGAAGCTGCACCATTTCGATTGTCATAATGCTGCCTGCAGAGTTTTCGGGGTAACGCAAAAAGCGGTTGATAAGCGTGCGTGTTTCTTTATCTGAGTTTTGGAGAACACGGGTAACAACGTTTGCAGGCACTTCCTCAAGGAAGTCAACCGTGTCATCGAGGAAAAGCTCATCAACGAGTTCGCTCAGCTCACGGTCGGTAATCGAGTTAACAACGTGCATTTGGTCATCGGGTTCAAGGTACGCGAAAACCTCGGCAGACAGATCCTTTGGAAGAATACGGAACACAAGTAGCTGCTGCTTCGGCTCTAATTCGCCGAAAAATTCCGCAATATCGACCTCGTTCATATCGCCGAGTTCTGTTTTAAGTGTGCCGAATTTGCCTTCGTTCAGCAAATCGAACAACTCATTGAAATCATTTTTTTCCATAAGTAAAAGACGCTCCTTTCAAGCACCGCTGTGCCGAAAAAAGCGTCTGTAAAACGAGCTGTTGCTTAATCTTTAAGGGTGAAGGCAACAACTGTTATGCTTTTTAAGCGCAACGGCTTCTGTTTTGCTGTGAATTTCGTCAGGCATAAGGGAATGCCGTCGATACTATCCATTAAACAGTATGCCTCCCAACATTTTAAAGATAATTTAATTGTAGGCTTTTAAGCCGTGTTTGTCAAGCAAAATTATTTGCTTTTTTTGCTTGCAGGCTTAACAGCGGAGGGGGTGTTCCAAATGTTTGCGGCGTATTCGTTGATTGCTCTGTCAGCGGCGAATCTGCCTGCTCCCGAGATGTTCATCAAGGACATTTGGTTCCACTTTTTGCGGTCGTTCCAAAGAGCATCGATTTTCTTCTGAGCCTGACTGTAATCAGCGTAATCGGCAAGAACCATATAAGGATCATGGTTGATGATGGTTGCGCCGATTTCGGGGAACATTTTGCCGTTGATGCCGTTGTTGATGAAATCGATGACCTTTTTGATTTCCGCATTGTTTTCATAATAGGTTCTCGGATTGTAGCGATGCTTGAGTGCGTTGACTTCGGGAGTTTTCATGCCGAAGATGATGATGTTATCATCGCCGACTGCTTCGTGAATTTCGATGTTTGCGCCATCCATTGTGCCGAGGGTGATTGCACCGTTGAGCATGAGCTTCATGTTGCCTGTGCCGCTTGCCTCTGTGCCTGCGAGCGAAATCTGCTCGCTTATATCTGCGGCAGGCATAAGTGCTTCTGCCATTGAAACATTGTAATCCTCAACAAAGACGATTTTGAGTCTGCCCTTAACATCGGGATCGTTGTTAACAAGGTCTGCGAGGGCGCAGATGAAGCTGATGATTTTCTTTGCCATAAAATAGCCAGATGCGGCTTTTGCGGCAAAAATATAGGTGTGAGGCACAAAATCGCCGTTCGGATTTTCTTTGATTGCAAGGTATTTTGAAACAATGTGAAGCGCATTGAGGTGCTGACGCTTGTATTCGTGCAAACGCTTGACTTGAACATCGAAAATCGAATTCGGGTCGATTGTTACGCCTTGCTTTTGCTTAATGAGCTTAGCAAAACGCTCTTTGTTTGAGAGCTTGATTTTTTCAAGGCTTGCAAGAACCTTTTCGTCGTCGATATATTCACGCAATCTGATAAGCTCATCACCGTTGTAGGTGAAGCCGCCGCCGATAAGCTCGGTCAGGTAAGAGGCAAGCGCAGGGTTCGATTGGTTAAGCCAACGCCTGTGAGCGATGCCGTTTGTGACATTGGTGAATTTTTCGGGAGTGAATCTGTAATAATCCTTGAACAAATCGTCTTTGAGGATTTGGCTGTGGAGTGCGGAAACGCCGTTTACGCAGTGGCAGGCGATAACGCAAAGGTTAGCCATTCTGACGCTGCCGTTGGAGATAACTGCGGTTCTCTCAACATAATCAGCATCACCTGTAATTGACCAAGCGTAGCCACGGTAGCGGTTGTCGATTTCCTTGGTGATTTGGTAAATTCTCGGAAGAAGCCGCTTAAAGAGATCCTCGCCCCAACATTCAAGAGCTTCTTTCATAACCGTGTGGTTTGTGTAAGCAACCGTGTTGGTGACAATGCGCCAAGCGTCATCCCAGCCGTAGCCACATTCATCGAGGAAAATGCGCATAAGCTCAGGGATTGCAAGCGTGGGATGGGTGTCGTTAATATGAATTGCGACCTTTTCTGCGAAATTATCGATTGAGCCGTATTTACGCAGGTGGCGTGCAACAAGGTCTTGGATTGAAGCGGAAACAAAGAAATATTGCTGCTTCAGGCGCAGGCTCTTGCCCTCGGGATGATTGTCGGAGGGGTAAAGAACCTTGCTGATGACCTCAGCCATTGCGTTTTGCTCAACGGCTTTAAGGTAGTTGCCCTGATTGAAGTTTTCCATATCAAGACCTGGAGCTTTTGCCGACCAAAGGCGAAGCACGCTTACTGCCTTGCCGTCCTTGCCGGGAACCATAAGGTCATAGGGAACAGCCTTGATCGGTGTGTAATCAACAAGCTCAACATGGTGGTAATGTGTGTCCCAAGTGTCCTCAACTCGACCCTCAAAGCGGATTTCCTGAGTGCTTTGTTCACGCTCAACAAGCCAAGCTTCACCGCCTGGGAGCCAGAAATCGGGCAGCTCTGTCTGCCAGCCGTCAATGATTTTCTGTTTAAAAATGCCGTATTCGTAAAGAATCGAATAGCCCATACCGTTGTAGCCCTGAGTTGCAAGACCGTCAAGGTAGCAGGCGGCAAGTCTGCCGAGACCGCCGTTGCCCAAGCCTGCGTCAGGCTCGCAATCGTAAAGCTTATCAAGCTTAATGCCGAACGATTTTAAGGCTTTATCGAATGTATCGGTAAGGTTGAGGTTGAAAAGGTTGTTTTTGAGTGAGCGACCCATAAGGAATTCCATGCTCAGGTAATAAACGCTTTTCGCCTCCGTTTTATCTGCCTCTTCAACAAATTCGGCTCTGCCTTTTTTCATCATATCACGAACGATCATTGCAATGGATTTGTAATAATGCTCGTAGGTTGCTTCTTCGGGAGTGACACCGAAGTGATGAGAGAGTTTAGCCGCAATAAGCTCTTTTGCTTGAGCCGTAGTAAGAGAATAATTCATACAAAACCTCCAAAAATATTTGAAAAAATGAGATTTTTTTAACTTATATTGTACATTTTACACTAAAAATACAGCTTTTTCAATAGGTAATGGGAATTTATTTAAAAAGTTTTGTTCAAAGTGCAAAAAATTAATAAAACGGATTACGGGATAAGCCCATAATCCGTTATGAATCGGGTTACACATTCCAACTGATGTTGATTGTTGTGTCCTTGGTTGTGTATTTGATGCCCATGCTCTTTTTGATTGATTTTTTGAAAGCGTTGAGCATTGCCTTGTCTTTGAATTTGATTGAGAATTTCATACCGAGCTCGTCGGCAGTTTCCTTGCGGAACGGGATGAAGCCTGTTTGCCACCAGCTTGTTGACATTTTGCGTGAGAACATCTTTTCGCCGTTGTGGTAGAGCGTAACCGAAAGGGGAAGCCTGTCGGCATCGCTGACAACATCGAAATGCTTAACCTCACGGTCGGGATCTTTGTAGTAAAGACCAAGCTCACAGCCTGTTGTCAAAACATATTGACCTTTCCAAGCCTGAATGAGCCAAGATTTTCCTGCGTAATCGAAGTAGAAGCGCAGGCAATCGTAGTTCATGTCGATAAAAGGTGCAACCTTGTCGTAAAAAGCGTTGTAGCCGTACTTACGCTGCCAGCAGTTGTTGGTTGAAAAGAATATGTTTTGAGCGGCATCGTAATCGAAGCCGAGACCGAGAAGACCTCTGCCGCTGGTTGTGTAAACGATTTTCTCCTGCTCATTGTAGCCGAGACCGAGGAATTCTTTGTTGCCGCTTTTGTCTGTAGAGGCGGCACTTGCAGTCATAGCTGATGAGCTGATTAACACCGTAGCGGCCATAAGAACACAGAAAGCACGTTTAAATTTTCGAATAAAAGTATTTTCTTCCATAATAACCCCCGAAGTGAAATTTTTACCATTATAACAAAATAAAGCATATCATTCAATGGTTATTACTGCTAAAAAAATACTCTTATACCCTGAAAATACCGCTATCAAGCCCAAAACTGACGCTGATTGCCTTGTTTATTCGGTTCATATCCGTTTCATCGAGGTTGCCCATCTTCTCTTTTAAACGCCTTTTGTCAATGGTTCTCACCTGTTCAAGCAGAACGATTGAATCCTTTGCCAAGCCGCAGCCGTCGGCATTGACTCTGATATGCGTAGGTAAGCCCGCCTTGTATTTTTGGCTTGTTATCGCTGCGGCAATGACTGTTGGGCTGTATTTGTTGCCGACATCGTTTTGCACAATAAGTACGGGTCTTATTCCGCCCTGCTCAGAACCTACCACGGGGCTTAAATCCGCATAGTAGATTTCTCCTCGTTTTACATTCATTTACTCACTCTCCGATATATTTGCTGTAGCATTAGATATTTTTGCCTTAGAAGGTTCAGTTTAATCATCGGGGAGCAGATTTAATTCATAATATGCTTCAGCTTTCAAAATTGACAGTCAGTCCGATTGCTTCAATTTCAAAATAAGTCGGCTTAAGATTGGCTTTATCTATATTAAAACAATATATACCTTGCTCATTCGAGCCTGTTACCGTGTAGCAGGTTTCGTTTTCAATCACCGTGTTGTTCGGGCTTATGAAGCTTTCGTAAATCAGCGGCAAAAAGCTCATTTGCTTTTCCGAGGCAGGAGAAACGAACTCGATTCCGTCAAGGGAATAGGTAAAAGCATTGTTTGAATATTCGATTTTGTATTTTTGTCCCGTCGGCAAAAGAAAAACAGCATAACAACCGCTTTCGTTCATCGCAAAATCGGCTGAATATGCTGTTGAATTTTGTTTGATTGTAATTTTGCTCTCAAAATTGCGGCTTGGCTCAAACTCCTCCGTTGCCTTGGTGCATCCGCAAAAAATCAGCAGAATTATCGGAAAAACAAGGAAAAGCTTTTTCATCGCCAAAACCCCTTACAGCTCGTATTCTGAAAGCAGCTTCGGCAGAATTTTAACCATATCCGTCGGTGTCATACCGCTGAGCGAAAGCTCCTCTGCGGCCTTGTCACCCGCCGCACCGTGCAAAAAGACGGCTGTAACGGCGGCATCAAAACGGCTGTAGCCCTGCGCCAAAAGGCTGACGATCATACCGCTGAGCAAATCGCCGCTTCCGCCCTTTGCCATACCTGCATTGCCCGTGCGGTTTATGTAAACACGCTCACCGTCGGAAACAACGGTGTTCGCACCCTTGAGCACGGTCACAACGCCGTATTTTTTTGCAAAAGCCTTTGCAAGCGGCAAGCGGTTTGCGTTGACCTGTTCAGCACTCAAACCGAGAAACCTTGCCAGCTCACCCGAATGGGGTGTCACAACAGCCTTGTTCTTAACTGCTTCCTGAATATTTATATTCATTCCGAGCAGGTTTATTCCGTCGGCATCAATAACCATTGGCTTTGTGCAGGCGGCAACAACTTCTTCAAAAACGCTTGCGGTGGCAAGCGTAACGCCAAGACCGCAGCCGATTAAAACAGCGTCGCTTTTTTCGGCTTGCTCAATGAGCGGCTCGATGCTTGCCCGTGAAAAGAAGCCATCAGTGCAGCAGGGGAGCGGCATCATGATCGGCTCAGTGAGCTTTGAAGCGATGCCTGCGTATGCTTCATTCGGAAAAGCACAAGTAACAAGTCCTGCTCCGCATTTAACTGCACCCTCGGCGGATAAAACAGCCGCACCTGGGTACTTTTTACTGCCGCAGATGTTGAGAACCTTGCCGTAATCTCCTTTATGGCTGTTTCGTTCTCTGTGCTTGAGTGTGATTTCGGCTTTTTCTTTGACGAAAAATTCGGGGCTTACGCTTGTGCAATCCAAGCCGATATCGATTATTTTTATCTTACCGCAATAGGAGCAGGCAGGCTCAAGCACATGGGCGGCTTTTTTGCAGCTTATTGCAAGTGTAACATCGGCGTTGATACATTCGCCGTTTACTGCCGCAGTGTCACATTCCACACCGCTCGGCAAATCGATTGCAACAACCTTTGCATTGACCGAATTGATGAGCCTGATAAGCTCCGCTGTGCTTTCGTCAACCTTGCCCTTGAAGCCGAACCCGAAAACCGCATCGACGATAACATCGGCACAGTTAACGGCGTTGATAGCTTCATCATCGGGATAAGAGAAAACGGGTGTATCCTCCAGCTTTTTGAACATTGTAACAGCATCGGCGGCAACAGGCTGACCGCAGGCGAGAATAACGCTGACATCACAGCCGAAACGGCTGAGTGCCTTGGCGGCAACAAAGCCGTCACCGCCGTTTTTGCCTTTTCCGCAGACCACGGCAATGCTCTTTTTCTTGCATTTAAGCATCTTAAAGATTGCTTTTGCGCAGGTCAAGCCTGCCCTGTGCATCATTTTAAGGTAGCTTAAGCCGTTTGCGTTGGCGTTGGCTTCGATTTGCTTGACTTTATTTGAAGAATAAATGTCCATATTATTTCACAATTCCTTCAAGGAAGTTTGTTTCTTCAACCTTGCCGTCGGGGTTAATGCGGAATGTCTTGATTTGATGCGGACCGAAATCAACTCTGAAGCCGCAATCAAGCATATCGCACATAATGTTAACTCTTGTTTTCTTTTCGCCCTTGGTTTCAAAGCAGCGCAAAATCACAGCGCCCGAATTATCTTCGCAGAATTTGAAAGCGGTAACGATAATGTTATCCTTGTTGATATCAATGAAGCTTGCGTTCTGCTTTTTTGTGCCCTTGTGGTAGCTTTCACAAACAGTAATGGGTCTTGAATTGAATTTTGCCGCAAGAGCCATTATCTCGGTGTTTTCAACCTCGCCCTCATGGGGGAAGATTGCGTATTCAAATCTTTGCATGCCTTCGTCTGTGAAGTTGAAATCCGCATCAGGTCTGTCGGAATAGTGGTCGGAAAAAATAACGTTGCGCAACGCTGTGAGGCGAAGCTGAGTTTCGGGGCAATCGTAGCTGTACTTGCTATCGTTGATTATTGCCAAACCGACACGCTTGCCGTTGACGGTTGAAGTAATATCTGCCCATTGCTGTGCAGGCTCTTCCTCGCCGTTGCAGGGGCGTTTGATGAAGCCACAGGGGATTTCATAGGTGGAAATTTCATCTGTGCCGCCGATGTCAAAGGGAAGCTTGAGCATTGTGAAGGGCTCGCTCCAATTTGCTTTGCATTTAACACGGATTGCCTTTTTGCCCTCGGTCAGGCAGAATTCCTGAGTGAGAACAGAGTGGTTATAGCGGTATTTTGCCCTAACGCTTGCACGGAGAGGACCTTGCTCAACGATTTTGATTTCTTCAAGGCTCATTGTTCCTGCAATCTTGTCGAATTTGAAGATGTTGTGTGCCCAAGTGTCACTCTTTTCATCGTCAATAACAGTCGGCAAAGCGAGGGGAGCTTTTGCGGCAAAATCGTTGCCGCTTGATTTGTCGATAAGCTTTGAAACAGCGCCCGTAGCTTTATCAAATTCAATTCTGATAAGCTCGTTTTCCATAAAGATGCTGCCGTTATCGCCGCAGGTGAGTGAGGTTTTTTGCTCGCTCGGCTCTTCGTTCTCTTTCTTTGAGGTGAGCCAATATGTTGCGTAGCCCATTGCGGGGATCTCAGCCATAAACAATGTGTCAAGGTGAGTGTCGTTTGAGCGAGAGGAACGAACATTTTGGAAAAGTATATCCTTACCATCAGAATCCGTAACCCTTTGCGAGGGGTGATATGTTCTTATCGGCATTTCAACGGGGAAGGAATGGGGGTTGAAAGCAACGATCGGGCGTGGGAATTTCTCCCTTACGCCGTGGTTGCGAACCTCGCACACGGGATCGGCTACACCGTCAACCCAAGTGTCGATTTGCCTTGTGAGTTTAATCAAAGCGTTGTTGCAGACATTTGCGGCGGTGTCGAGTGCAAAGCCTGCGCTTTCCTTAGCATCCTCATAAGCCTCCATAATCGAACAGCCGCCGAGAATATCGTGGAACTGATTGAAGCAGGTCTTTTTCCAGGCCTCTGCGATTTTTTCTGTTGCAGGCTCTGCGTTTGCGGCTTTTACTGCAATCGTGTTGAATTTTTCCGCTGTTGCAAGAGCGTTTTCGCATTTGCGGTTGAGCTGCTTGACAAGCGAGGTTGCCGAATAACAGCCGCTTGCGTGGTGCTGCAAATCGTCCTTCCAAACGGGCAGATCGATCGGCGTGAGGATTATCTCCTTGAAATATTCATCGGGGGAAGAAAATTTGAGAGTTTCATATCCCTCGGTTTCCATTTTTGCTTTAAGGTGGTCAATATCAAGCCTTGTCGGGCCGCCGCCGTGGTTGCCGACTCCATAGAAGAGCATCATACCGCAGTTGGTTTCGTTAACGGTTTTGATGTATCTTTCCGTTGCTTCATCAAGCTTTTCAGGACCGTGCTGACCGTAATCGTCAGGTATACGGTAGGTGAGGACACGGCTGCCGTCGGGGCTGTCCCACCAGAAGGTGTTGTTGGGAATCGTTGAGTTTTCCGTGCTGTTCGGGCGCATCATAACATAAGCGCTCATACCGCCTTGGCGAAGAAGCTGAGGAAGCATTGCGTTGTGACCGAATGAATCAACATTGTAGCCTGTTTTGCAGATTTTGCCGAACTTTTCGTAATAATAGAGCTGGCTGTAAAGAGCCTGCCTTGCAAAGCTTTCGCCGTTCGGAATATTGCAATCGGGCTGAACCCACCAGCCGTTAACGGGCACCCAACGGCCTGCCTTGACCATTTCCTGAATTTCACGGAACATATCGGGGTCGATTTCTTCA
Source organism: uncultured Eubacteriales bacterium (assembly GCA_964419825.1). Lineage (GTDB taxonomy): Bacteria > Bacillota > Clostridia > Oscillospirales > Acutalibacteraceae > UBA8612. The sequence goes on along the minus strand of CAYQRS010000008.1, from coordinate 8,683 downwards.
ACCCAGCGGTAATAAGCGGCAGAGGAGCAGGTGAAAACAAAATCGTCGTATTCTTTGAGCCTGTCAAGAGCGGCGCTGAAGGTCTGGAGAACCTCGTTACAGCCCTCCTGCCATCTCCACAGCCAAATGGGGTCAAGGTGAGCGTTGCCTATAAGATGAATGTTTTGGTTTGACATAAGTTAACTCCTCCTCAATCTTCGATGAATCCGTAATATAAGCCGAGCCAATAAGCGAATGTGTAAACATAGCAGCTTTCAACGCACATAACGCCTCGGCTGTCCTCGTTTTTGTATTCCCAGGGGTTACGGTCGTATTTTGCGATAAAGTGCTCATCGGGCTGAGTTAAGAACGAGGTTTCGGCGTATCTTGTAGCCCAACTGTATCTTTTTGCAATATCGTATCTTTCGGTAACGCTGACACCTGCGGCAAGTCTGCTTATGTTGAAGCGTTCAAACCATTTTGCGTTTGCCTTTGTGTCAATCGTATCCTCGCCGAGGCAGAGGGCATAAAGGTATTCGTAACCGGGCATATCCTCACGAACAAGGGCGTGTTCCCAGGTTGAAAGCGCTTGCTTGTAGATGCTGTTGAGCTTTTCATCCTCTTCAAGGTTGATCAATGCCCAAAGTGAGGTGATTGCGAGCATATTGTCGCCGTACATAAGCTCCGAGGGAAGGTCGCCATCCTCAGCGAGCGAAGCCTGAAAAGCTCTGTCATAATGCTTGAGGGTGAGGTCTGCATAGCCAAGGTCGATGAGCTTGTTGTATTCTTCTTCCCATCTGCCCTTTTCGCCTGTGATTGCCATTGTGATTTTGAGGTAGGAGAGTGCTTCAGCCGAATTGAGGCAGGCATCTGCCCAGCCGAACATTGTGTTGAAATATGAAAGGCTCCATTTTGCCCATGTTGTGCTCTTGTTGTCACATTCGAAAAGCTCATAGCCGTGGTCGATAATGTGGTTCATCAAGCCGACGGCAGAGTCTTTGATAAGCTCGCCGAGCTCACTGTCGGAGGGGGCTAAGAACTTGTGTGCAAAGTACATCTGCAGGAAGTGAAGCGTGATTTCGTCACTGCTGGTGTCACCTTTATAAACCAAGCCCTCATCCGTGTAGCCGAGGCTTGTGTAGAGCTTGCGCAGTCTTTCGGGGATGGGCGTTGAAGCGTCGATAACCTTGCCGACAATGCCTCTTTCTCTGCCCCAAGCCGTGTCAAGACCAACAGCCTTGTCACCGTTGATTCTGTAGAAAATGCCGTCATCGGGCACAGGCTCATCGGCAACCATATAGCTTCTTGCAACGAAGCCGTTGCCACGCTTTGAAATGTGCATAAGCAAAAGGCAGGCTTCACAAGATCTGACTGCAATGGCGAAGGCTTCCTTGACCTTCGGATCGTCTTCGCCCAATTCTCTTTTGAGAACCTCGTAGCGGAACATCTTTGCAATCGCAAAAGCGGCGGTGAAGCAGCCGTCATTATCGGAATGACCGTAAGGCACGATTGAATCCAAATCACGGGCCTTTGTCAGGTGCTTTTGAGTCATCATACCACGGCGGTCAACATATTTTAAGCTTTCCTCAAGGAGCTTTTCAGCTTTATCTCTTGGGGAAATCATTTTCATTTCGATGTGAGTAACGCCTGTTTCGGTCTGAACCCAAACGCCCTTATCGTTATCGGCAATGAGCGAGATAACTTTATTATCGTAAAGATAGCGGTTGGCAGAAAAATGCATAACTGCATCCTCTTCGTCATCTTCTTCGGGCATCCAACGGGTAACGCCGCAATCCGAGCCGAGCCACATTGCACCGTCACCGCTGACGGCAAAGCAGGTGTAATCCTTTTTTCTGGAGGGCAGAGGAACATTAACTGCGCTCAAATCGGGCTTAATGCTCTCGGCACTGAAAAGCTCCTGCGGCACTTCGGCGCTGTCTTTAGAATAGAATGTGCAGAATCTGTTAAGGGTTGTGCGGAGTTTGATAGTGTTCATTTTATTCTCCTCAAAATTTATTTTTAGTTGACTTTTTAACGAATTGAATTTAATATCTAAATCAGATACGAAAGGAATGATAAATATGTATATCGAAAACAAGGCTCTCCGTGAAGCCTATGCTTTGCTCGAAAAAGTGACACCGCTCGGAACTGCGGATTGCGGTCTTTGCTGTAATGCGGTTTGTTGCAGCGATAAGCTTGGCGACAGCATGGAGCTGTTCCCTGATGAGGAAAAGCTTTTCGGCAATTCGGAGGATTTTGAGGTTACGCTCGGCGAAATCGCAACCGTGAAATGCAACGGCTTTTGCCACCGCAACGAGCGTCCGCTTGCTTGCCGAATTTATCCGCTCTTTCCGCTTGTTGTTAAAAACGAAAAGGGTGAGGAAGAAATCAGGGTTGTTTACGATCCGAGAGCAACTGCGGCTTGTCCTTTATGCGCAGAGCAGGTGCCGCTTGACCGCCGCTTTAACCGTGCGGTGAGGCGAGCCGGAAAATACCTGCTGCGTGATGAAAAATGTGCCGAATATTTGCGCAAGACAAGCGACTTTTTGCGTGAATTGATCGAGCTTGAAATGAAGCTCGGCATATAACATTTATTTTATATTATGTTAAATGATTTTTCAAGACTTTTTTAATTTGTTTCATCATTATTTACAATTTCCTCCTCATTGGGCTGTATGCCACCCCTGATGAGGGTATCAAAGCAAAGGTTTCTTATCGGGATTTCAAGCCTTATGCCTTCAATATGCAAAAAGCGGATGTCATCATATTCGTAGGTGTTCAGGTTTCTGTCTAAGGCATCGTTTGAATGTGCCGCAATGAGGATTTCATCGCCGTTTATTCGGGTTATGATAACCGTGTGGTAAAAGCCCTCGCTGTTGCCGAATTGGATTATATCGCCGATTTCGGCTTCCTCTCTGCCAACTGTTCTCGCAAAAGGACCTTGACCTGCGTTTTCGGTCAAAAATTCGTAAAAAAATTCAACTCCGCTCCAGCTTGCGGTTCTGTCGGCAGAAGATATGTAATACCAGCCGTAGGTCGGCGTGTAGTTCATAACACAGCTTCCTGCAAAGATACATTGCGAGGCAAAATTCGTGCAATCGCCGCCAATCCCGTTGAAGCTGAAAAAAAGCGGATTGCGGTCGAGCGCCCAGCGCCTTGCGTATTCAACCGCCTTGAAGCGGTCATAAGGTTTTGTAACGAGCATTGTTATCCCCTCCGCTCCAATATATGAACAAAATTTACTTGCGGTGCTTGTGCTTAAAGAATTTTGGTGATATAATTAAAAGAGTTTTTATTCAAGGAATCGGAAGTGGTAATAATGCAAACGCTCCTCTCTTTAACAGGCAGTTTTGTCAATGTCATTTTGGTAACTCTCGGCGGCGGTCTGGGCTTGTTGCTCAAAAAAGGTCTGCCTGAGCGAGTCAGCGATATGGTGATGAAGGGCTTAGCTTTGTGCGTAATTTATATCGGAATTTCCGGTTCGCTTGACGGTACGAACACCTTGGTTACAGTTGTTTCAATGGCTCTCGGTGCAATAATCGGCAGTTGGATCGATATTGATAAGCACGTTAACAATCTTGCAAAAAAGGTCGAAAAGAAATTCGACAAGGGCAACGGCGAAAGCACCTTTGCCGAGGGACTTGTTGCCGCAACAATGCTTTACTGCGTCGGCGCAATGTCAATCGTCGGCAGCCTTGACAGCGGCATTTCGCACGATTACAGCACGCTGATAACAAAATCGGTTATCGACGGCGTTACGGCAATCGTTTTGGCTTCAACAATGGGCTGGGGTGTTTTGTTCAGCTCTGTTCCCGTTTTCGTTTATCAAGGCGGAATAACCTTGCTCGCAGGTGTTGTAGCACCGTTTTTGAGCGATTATATGATTAGCGAAATGACTTGCACAGGCTCGTTGCTGATTGTCGCAATCGGTTTGAATATGCTCGGCGTTACGAAAATTAAGGTTATGAACTGTCTGCCTGCCGTGATTTTGCCGATTTTAGTTTGTCTAATTATAAAATAATACGTTTTGTAATAAATTTGTAGTTGATATTTTGTTGTTTTTTTGATATAGTGTATAGGTAGTGCTGTATGTTCAGTGCTTATTATAAATTACCAAAGCTTTTTGGGAGGTCAAAATTATTATGAAAAAGATTTTAGCGCTTCTTGCTGCTGCAGCAATGCTTGTTTCTTTTGCCGCTTGCGGTAACAATGCAGACAGCGATGCTGGCAAGGAAACAGAAGCAAACGCAATTGTCGAAACTACTGTTGAAACAACCGTAGCCGAAAACACAAGTGCAGAAGAAACTTCCGCTGAAGACGAAAGCACAACTGCTGAAGAAACATCAGCCGAAGCAATAACTGTTGAAGCAACAACAGCCAATGAAGAAGAAACAACTCTTTCAGCCGCTCCTTCAACAAAGGCAGAAATCGTTAAGTTCTATAACGATGCTTCCGCAAAAATGGTAAGCTCAAAGCCCGGCTTCAAAAAGGTCACAAAGACTGAGCTTCAGAAGCTTGAAATGGGCGCACTCGGCAAGATTGAGCTTGTTCGTAACGCAATCGGCGTTTTCCTCGGCGAGGGTACAAACTCCGTAACTGTTGCAAAGGGCAAATCAAACTCCGATTCTTATCTCAAGAGCAGCCTTACAGCCGCTGATGTAACAAGCGCAACCTGCGTTCTCTCCGCTGACGGAACTTATTACGATGTAACAATCGAAGTTAAGCATGAGAAGAACCCCATCAAAGGCAAGAGTGCCCTTAACCGTTTCACAAACGATTACAAAGACAAGAACGAAATGAGTGCAGGTCTTAAATCAGAGAGCGTTGGCTTTGAAACTCTTGACGGCACAATCAGCACTTCAAAAATTAAGGCAAAGATTACTCTTGACGGTGAGTTCAAATCAATCGATTACGCAATCAAGATGGATATGTATATCACAAACGTTAAGTACACGATTGCAAAGGTTAAAACCGTAACAGGTACAATCGCAACAAATGTAAGCTACACAGGCTTTGCATATTGATTAAGGTGACAATCGTTGGCGAATCAACGATAAATAAATAACCGAAAGGAAAATAAGTCATGAAAAAACTTTTAGCTATCCTTATGGCTGTTGCTCTTTGCTTCTCACTTGTTGCTTGCGGCGGCAATGAAGATGAAGAAACAACAGCTCCTGAAACAACAGTTGCAAATGTTGTTGAGCCCGTTGAGAATGAAACAACTGTTGCAGATGTTGAAGAAACAACTCTCGCAGACAGCGAAGAAACAACAGTTGCAGATAGTGAAGAAACAACTGTTGCAGACAGCGAAGAAACAACTGTTGCAGCAGACGGTCTCAACTCAACCGACATTGCAGAGGTTGTTGCTTTCTACAATGCCGCAGTAGTTAAGACAGACAAAGCAGGTTCAACACCCGGTCAGTCAAAGATGGTTCTTTCAGGTGCTATCACAGGTGACGGCGCAATCGGTGCTATCCTTAAGGTTCTTTCACCCGCTGCTGAATCAGCTCTTGCCAAGAACTCAACTCCGACTGATGATATCCCCGGTCGTGGTACTCTCAAAGCTTCCGACTGTTCAGCCGCTTCCGCAACAACAAAGAACGGTGTAACAACAATCAGCATCACACTCAAGACTCAGGTTGACGGTTCTGATGCAGACGGCGTTAACGGCGGTCCTGTAGCTCGTGGTATCGGTACTCTCGGCAGCATCGACAGCGCTCTTAAAGAGCTCGGCGCAGAGCTTAAGAGCGGTAGAGATACTGTTAAGCTTACCTACAATAAGGCAACAATCAAATGCACAGTTAATAACGACGGCAAAATCACAAGCGGTACATGGAAGTACACCGTTAACATCTTTGTTGGCGATGCAAAGGCTTCAATCAGCGTTCTTTCAGCTAACCTCAAGAACCTCAAAGCCGCTGTTGATTTCCAGGTTGTTATCTAATCTGAAATCAGTATAAAAAATCAGAGCGTTGTTTCAATAACAACGCTCTTTTTTTATGCTTATTTATTTTTGCTTATCTTTTGTTTGCTTTTCAATCAGCTTCTTTGCAGCGTAGCCTGCAACTCCGATTGCGGCAGCACCGAGCAGAACATTCCTTGCGGCTGTTAAAGCGATGCTTTGTTTATCGTTGAGGTTGCGCTTGATTGGACCAAGGCTTTTGCTCTTTAAACCAAACTGCTTGAAATGTATAACTGCTGTTTCAAGCTTTGTCGGCTCACTTTCATCAATATCGATTATTCTCACACAGCTTCTGCATCCGTCTGTATAACAGCGGAAACCGCTCGTTTTGCATTGTCCCATCATAATGCCGTCAACCGTGCAGGTGAAATCGTTGAGATGATCGTGACCGAAAAATGCGCCGATTATGTCACCTGTCTTTTTCCAGCTTTGAAACTGTCCGTTATTGTAGCAGGGGGTTGCAGGACCTTCTCCGAGGTAGCCCTCAGCACCGTCAGCCAGCATATATCGCTTGCCACGGTGAACACCATGACCTCGAACACTTTGATAAAATTCGTGCGGCTTGGCTTCACGCAGGGCCTCGTATTCTTCTGGCACGGGGATGTGCTGAAAGAGAACGGCAGGCAAGGGCTTGCCGCCGTTTGCCTGAGCCAATTCGTTTGCCTTGCTTTCGTACCATTGGATTTGATCATCCTTAACCCAATCGTAAACCGAAACATTGCTTTGACAAAGGTTATTTGAATCAATGAACCAAAGGTTGAACTTCGGCTGACCGTCTTTGCCGTGAATAAGCAGGTTGTAGTTCATATCGCCGCTGATTTTGGAATTATCGTTGCGGCAGAGCGAGCTTGGGTGGTTGAAATAAGCTGAAAGGGTAGGGGCTATATCCTTTAGATCATGCTCGTGGTTGCCGAGCACGGCGGCGAAGGGAAGCCCACGGTCTTTGATTGGCTTTGCGATTATGTCGAGAGCCTCTTTCGGCGTGGGCGTTTCGCTGATAAAGGTGTCACCCATAAAAACAACAAGGTCGGGCTGAAGCCTGTCAAGGCTTGTTGTCATCAGGCGTTGCATATCCGAAAACTGCGCTTTGTCCAAATCTGTGTCAAGGCGGCAGCTTTCGTGCAGATCGCCGAGCAAAAGTATTCTGAATTTGCCCTTTTCGTTGAATTTAAGCTTTTTGTCCATAATTATCTGCCGGTAAGTGCGCTGAAGAAATTATCAATATGAACATCGTATTTTTCAGCAAGATCGTTGTAAACGCCGATGTTGTTCAAAAGACCTGCAACGGCGCTGACGAATTCGACAAAGCCGTAATAAATTGAAGCGGGGGATTTGTAGCTGTGACCGCCCTGTGCGTTTGTCTTTTCGATTGTAAGGCTGCCGATATGCTTGCCGCTTTCAACGGTGTAGGAGTTGATTGCGATGCTGTTTTCGCTGAAATCGAGCAGGTTATAAATTCTTTCCTCTGTAAGAACTGCGTGACCGATGTTTTCACCGAGGGGCTGATTTTCGTCGCTCTTCGGGCGGTTGATTGAACCGCTTACCATATAAATCGTGCCTTCGGGGTTGGTGACAGTCATACCGTTTTCGGTTTTGGCAACGGTTTTGTTGTTGTAAATAACATTTGAGATTGTGTAGAAATGGCTGTGACCGAGAAGAACAAGGTCAATGCCGTACTTGTCAACAATGGGTGCCCACATAAGGCGGAGGAATTGGTTTTCGCTCTCTCTGTGAGGAATACGACCGCCGTGGAGATCATGGTGGAACATGGCAACACGCCATTTAACATTTTTGTTTGCGTTAATTGCCTGCTTGATGAAGTTCTGGTGGTCTGCCATGCTGATGTTGTTGCTGTCAATAATAAGGAAGAGTGCATCGCCCTTGACAAACCAATAATCTGTGCCGACATAAGATTTAATTGACATTTTTGCTTCATTGGGCTGTGCTGTGAAGAAGCGGTAATCAACGTTCTTTCTGTCGTGGTTGCCGACTGTGGTTGCAACGGGGATTGATTTTGCGAATGTGTTAGCAACAAAGCCTGTGTATTCGCTTCTCAAGCCGAGCGAAGCCTGATCGCCTGCCGAAAGAATGAGGTCAAGGCTCTTACCCTTGCTCAATGCTGTAGCGCAAGCTGCCTCCAATGTTGTTTGGAATTTGTAGCTCTGATCACGAACGGAGTTTTCTTTTCCCTCTTCTTCGCTGACATGAACATCGGTTACATAAACGGCTGTGAAATCATTGCCGCCCTTGGTTGTGAAAGCATAAGGACCGTAAGTGCTTTCGCCGTCTGTGCAGGTGTATGAGTAAACGGTGTTATAGCTCAGGTCGGTGATAACGGCTGTGAGCAGATAATCGCCTTGAGCGGTCTGCTTTGCTGTTGCGTTGAATGTGGTCTTTCCGCTGCTTACTGAGGTCAAGGCAACTTGACCGCAATCCTTTGCGGAATACCATGAAATGTATCTTTCGGTTTCGTTGCTACCGGGAGTCATTTTTACTGCGGCGTTGATTTCATCCGCATTGTTCTCCCAGTTGGTGTTCCAAAGCTGCTCGGAAATGCTCGCTGCGGCAAAGGCTGTGGTTGCGCAACTGAAAAGCATAATTGCGGCGATGATAAGGGATAACGGTTTGCTTAATTTTTTCATCTTTTTACCTCTCAAAAAAACAAATGCGGTTAGTTACCTTGGGCTAACCGAGATTTAATATAATAAAAAATTATAAATGGTTTTACTATAATTGTCAAGC
>CAYQRS010000007.1:0-23395 GCA_964419825.1 uncultured Eubacteriales bacterium | reverse complement strand
ATTGCTGAGGAAGCAATAGGGCAGAACAAAGCGAGCATCCTCCTTCGGTATTCCCGCATCGGTCATTGTTTTGTAGCTCTCAAAAAGCGAGGCTATATGCTGTTCGTATTTTTTTCTGTTGTTTTCATCCTTGAAATCGGGAATATAAAAGCCTGCATCGTAAAAATCAACATAGCGGCGTGATTTTACCGTGAATGAAGCAAGGCGGAATTCAATCATAAACTGCTCAACGATAACAGAAACATCGTTGAAAGCAAGGTTAAACATAATATGCTCAACGGTTGAATTATGACCTGAACGAGTCACCTTGTCGATAAGACTTGCGTTCTTCTGCTCATCCTGCGATTTTTCCCATATTCCGAGCGCATTGCCTGGCTGAGTTGAAACTCTGCCTGCGGCGGCGCACATTTTTTCACCGCAGTTTGAATAGCCCAATATATATACTCCGGGTTTGCTCATATTAAGCCCTCCGATTTAATGTCTTTCGTTATATAATAACATCCGTATTATAAAATGTCAATTTTTAATTGAAAAGTGCGGTCGGTTATGCTATAATGCTAATCGTATAATAGGATTATTATGAGGAAGTGTAAGTTATGGGCAGAATGATAGTTATCGAAGGACTTGACGGCAGCGGCAAATCAACTCAAATTGAGCTGTTGAAAGCCTTGCTCGAAGAAGAAAATATCGCTTATAAGCAAATTAAATTGCCCGATTATTCCGATCCGTCGAGCACACTTGTGCGTATGTATTTGGGCGGCAAGTTTGGCAATAAGCCCGAAGATGTCGGCGCTTTTGCCGCCTCCGCTTTCTTTGCGGTTGACCGCTTCGCATCATTCAAGCAGCATTGGCAGGCTGATTACGAAAACGGCAAGCTCATCCTTGCCGACCGTTACACAACATCAAACGCTTACCATCAGCTTGAAAAAATGCCCCGTGATAAGTGGGATGAATACATTGCTTGGCTTGAGGATTTTGAATACACAAAGCTCGGCATACCGAAGCCTGATTTCGTGATTTATTTGGATATGCCGATTGAGGTTTCACAGCGCCTTATGGCAAAGCGAAGCGAAGCAACGGGTGAAACGAAGGATGTCCACGAGGCTGATGTCAATTATCTTTACCGTTGCCGTGAGGCCGCCGCTTATGCCGCCGGAAAAATGGGCTGGACTGTTATTACCTGCGCCGAAAACGGACAAGCTAAAAGCATAGAAGAAATCGCACGCCTCATTAAGGCTGCTTTGCAGGAGTTTTTGTATGCTTGAATTTCATCCGATAACACTTGAGGACAAGCCGAGGGCAGACGCAATCCTTTTTTCTGCCGATAATATGGGCTGTGAATACAGCTTCGGCACTTTGTTTGTCTGGCGTAAGGTCTATAAAACCGAAATCGCCTTTTGGGGCGATATGCTTGTTGCAAAATATCACACTCCCTCTGGCTACAGCTATTGCTGCCCTGTCGGCAAGGGCGATTTTAAGCAGATGCTCGGTTTGGTTTTGCTCGATGCGCAACGCCACTCCGCCAAAGCGATAATCGGCGCTTGCAGTGAAAACGATAAGGCGAGAATAGAGCAGGCTTATCCCGAAAAATTCACCTTTGAAGCGGATGACAGCCGCTTTGATTATATCTACAGCCGTGACGATTTGGCTGAGCTTAAGGGTAAAAAGTATCACGGTAAGCGCAACCACATTTCATTTTTTGAAAAGAATAATCCCGATTGGCGCTTTGAATTTATCAACAAGGATAATATCGGTCAATGTGCCGCAATGAATGAGCTTTGGCTCAAAGAGAACGAGCATAAGGATGAGCAGGAGATTTCCGCCGAGCATAATGCGCTCAATGAGGCAATGGCTAATTTTGAGGAGCTTGGCTTGGTCGGCGGCTTGATCAGAGCGGATAACAGGGTTGTTGCTTTTTCAATCGGCGAGATGATAAAAGAGGATATGTTCTGCACCCATTTTGAAAAGGCGTTTGCCGCCGTTCGTGGTGCTTATCCGATAATCAACAGAGAAATGGCACGCAATGTCGCAACCGATTGTGTCTATATCAACCGTGAGGAGGATACGGGCGACGAGGGCTTGCGCAAGGCGAAGCAGAGCTATTATCCGGCGGTATGGCTTACAAAGTACACCGCAAGCTGTGAGGTTGAATAATGGTTGCTTTCGATAGAGCGGAATACAAAAACCAAGCTGTTTCCCTTTGGGCGAGGTCTTTTGGTGACAGCGTGGAATATATAAACTTCTTTTTTGAAAACCACGCCTGCAACTGCTTGACGAATGTCCGTGATGGTGTTTTGACGGCTCAGCTTTTCCTCATCGAGGGCGAGATTTGCGGCAGAAGCGGATATTATCTTTTTGCCGCCTGCACCGCACCTGAATATCGAGGCCAAGGCTGTATGGCAGAGCTTTTATCAAAGGCAGAAGCTTTTGCAAGGCAAAACGGCAAGGCTTTCATCGCCCTTGTTCCTGCCGAAAAAAGCCTTTTTGATTACTATGCGAGGTTTGGCTATAAAACGGCGTTTTATTATGAAAAGCGCTATGTAAATAATTTGACGGCTTTGCCGAGCGCCGAACGCTTCGTCTGGTGTGAGAGTCACCTCGATTACATTGCGGCGGAGAAAAAAAGGTTCGCAACGGATTATGTGAATATAGGCGGCGAGCTGTACGCTGTTTTTAAAGATGAGAACGGTGCGTTTATCAAAGCTCCGTCAAGCTCAGGCAGTCCCTACGGGATGATGCTTCCGCTGGCTGACGGCTTACCCGAAAGGGCTTATATAGGTTTAACCTTAGAATAGGGGATGGATTAAATGATTTATGTGTTTTTGGCAGATGGCTTTGAGGAGGTTGAAGCTCTCGCAACGGTCGATGTTTTGCGCAGAGCGGAGCTTGCCGTTAAAACCGTCGGTGTCGGCGCTCGAACCATTAGGGGTGCGCACGGTATAGCGGTTGAATGTGACTGCGTGAACAGCGAGGTTTCGCCCGATGCTTCGCTTGAAGCTGTGGTTTTGCCGGGTGGTATGCCAGGCACGCTTAACCTCGAAAAGGATGAGAGTGTTAACGCTTTTATCGATTACGCTTATAATAACAATAAATATATCTGTGCGATTTGTGCCGCACCGAGCATACTCGGCAAAAAAGGTATTCTCAACGGCAAGGAGGCAATCTGCTTCCCCGGCTTTGAAGAATTTTTGATTGGCGCAAGGCTGAGCGAAAACTCCGTCGTGACAGACGGCAAGGTAATAACCGCAAAGGCCTGTGGCGTTGCAATCAAATTCGGCGTTGCAATCGCAAAGGAATTCATCGGCGCAGATGCCGCAAAACAGCTTTGGGAGTCGCTTTACAATGATTAAAGATATTCGACCGATTAAGAACGCACTGCGTGCCGAATCGCTGAAATGGCGTGAACAGCTCAACCGCAGCGAGAAGCAACGCATGGATTTTAAAATTGAAAACAAGCTCCTTACGCTTTGGAAGCTGCGTGATGTTACAACGGTTTTGGCTTATTGCTCCAAGCCGCTTGAGGTTGACACAAGTCTGCTGATCAAAAAGCTCTTTGCACTCAACAAAACGGTTGCCGTGCCAAGATGTGTTCCGGGCACAAGGGATATGGAGTTTTATGTTATAAACAGCTTTGACGATTTGGAGGAGGGGGCTTTCGGCGTTATGGAGCCGAATCCCGAAAAATGCACCTTGCTAAAGGATTATTCCTCGAGTGTGTGCGTTGTTCCCGCATTGCTGTTTGACAAAGAGGGCTTTCGCCTCGGCTACGGCAAGGGCTATTACGATCGCTTCCTTTCGGGCTACAGCGGCGTTTGCATCGGTATAACCTATTCCGCCTGCGTTCGTGATGAATTGCCGCATGGCAAATTTGACAAAAAAGTGGATATAATAGTAACGGAAAAGGAAAATTATTTTTTGTGAGATTGACAGCAATCGCAATTTAGCTCATTCTCACGGAATTTATCGGGAGTTACATAAATATGGATGAGAAAAAGAAATTTGAAATCGAATTTGAAGATGATTTTGATGCGTGGCTCGAAAAGCACGATGCCGAGCGGCAGAAAGAGGAATACAGCCGCCCTGTACCCATGCCGCCCGTGAAAAAGGCAGAGCCTCAGCCTGAAACGAGAGCTTCCCATGATGTGCCTATCAGCAGGAGGGAAACGGTCAGGAACTTTAAGCTTAATATTGACGAGGAAGAATATAACAAACCGATTTTTGAACAGCCGCAGTCTGAAGAAAAAAAGGATAAGGGCATTTATTTTTCCAACCGTCAGATCAATAAATCACAGCTCAACAAATCTCAGCTTGAGCATCGCAAGGCGCACGATGCTGCAAGGCGTGACACAGCCGTAAGGCAAAAGCAAGCCGCCGCAGTTAAGCAGGTACAAGCGCAGGAGCAGGTCGATAAGCTCAGGCGTATGCTGTGGATTTTTGCGGTTGTTATCGTTTCGTTGCTCTGCTCGCTCTACGGTGTGTCTTGTATTAACGATGTTTTGGCGCTCAACCGCAGTAATGAATTGATTCTTGTCACAATCGAAAAGGAAGAGGGCAAGGAGCTGAAATACACCGACCTCATCAATGAACTCGGTGACAGCGGTCTTGTTAAGCATGAATGGTTCTGTAAGCTGTTAACAGGCTTGAGGGGCTTCGGCGACAAAACCTATATCAATGGCTTGTACTATCTTTCTGCTGATATGGGCGTTGAGGGTATGCTCAACGAGATGCGTGTTAATCAGACCTCAGATGAGTCGATTCGTCTTTCGTTCCCTGAAGGCTGGACTATTCCGCAAATCGTTCAAAAGCTTGCTGAAAACAATGTCTGCCCTGCGGATTATATCTATGCCGCATTGCGTGAGGTTGAATTTGAATACGGCTTTGTCAGCGATGTTCCGAAAAGCAATGAGCGTGCCTTTGCGTTCGAGGGCTATATGTTCCCCGATACTTACGATTTCTTCGTGAGCGAAAAGGAAAACGGAATCGGCGAAAACCCCAACAGCGTTATTCGCAAATTCTTGGCAAACTTCGATGCAAAGTGGAACGATATTTACAAAAAGCGTGCTGAAGAGCTTGGTTTGACAATGGATGAGGTTATTACGATTGCTTCCATAATCCAAAAGGAGGCCGCTGACCAAAGTCAGATGTCGGCAATTTCTTCAGTCATTCATAATCGTTTGAATAACAGATCGTCTTACCCGACTCTTGGCTGTGACTCAACCAAGAATTATGTCACAAACTATGTTAAGCTCGCCTTGGGCGATGCGGGCGCAAACGCTTACCTTGCAGGCTACGACACGAACAGCATCCGTTCGGGCTTGCCTGCTGGACCGATTTGCAACCCGGGTATTGACGCAATCGAAGCGGCGCTTAACCCCGATGAAACAAACTACTATTATTTCTGCCACAATAATCAAGGAAAGATTTACTTTGCCTCAAATTACAGCCAGTTCCAGGCAAATTGGGCGCAGGTATTAAAGGATAACGGATAATTATGAGTGATATTTTATTTAAGCCGGAGGTTTTATCTCCGGCAGGCGACAGAGAGCGCCTTGAAGCGGCTGTTTTATACGGCGCAGATGCGGTGTACCTTGGCTCAACAAGCCTCGGTATGAGGGCTGCACCGCCGAACTTTAACGGTCAGCAGTTGATCGATGCGGTTAAATTCTGCCACGAAAGGGGCAAAAGGGTTTATCTGACCTGCAATGTCCTGCCCCGAAACGATGATTTGGCAAAGCTGCCGCAAATCGTTGAGGAGGCTGTTGCCGCAAAGGTTGATGCAATGATTATTTCGGATATGGGCGTTTTGGCAATGATAAAGCGCCTTGCACCGAATATGGAAATACATATTTCAACGCAAACAGGTCTTGTCAACTATGAGGCGGCAAGGGCAATGTACGATATGGGCGCAAAGCGAGTTGTTCTTGCAAGGGAGCTTTCGATGGACGAAATTGCGACGATTCGTGCAAAAACTCCCTCGGAGCTTGAAATCGAATGTTTCATTCACGGCGCAATGTGCGTTTCGTTTTCGGGCAGATGCCTGCTTTCAAACTACTTCCTCGGCAGAGATTCCAACAGGGGAGAATGTGCCCAGCCCTGCCGCTGGAAATATGCTTTGATGGAGGAAAAACGCCCGGGCTTCTATCTGCCGATAGGCGAGGACCACAGCGGAACTTACATTATGAACGCAAGGGATATGTGCATGATCGAGCATATTCCTGAGCTTGTCAACGCAGGAATATCCTCATTCAAAATTGAGGGCAGGGCAAAATCCGCTTACTATACTGCGGTTATCACCAACGCCTACCGTGCGGCGGTTGATGCTTACCTGCAAAATCCGACTGATTCCTTCAAGCCACAGCAATGGATGATTGATGAAACAAGGCGAGTCAGCCACCGTGAATATTGCACGGGCTTCTTCTTCGGCGACCCGAAAGATGATGCTCAGATTTATTACGAGGGCTGTTACAGGCGTGATTGGAATGTTGCAGGCGTGGTTGAAAAAGCCGAAAACGGCAGGGTTTACCTCAGCCAGCGCAACCGCTTCTTTGACGGACAGCAGGTTGAAATTATGGTTGCAGGTCAAGCTCCGACTGCGGTTAAGGTTGTTGACTTGCGTGATGAAAACGGCGAAAAAATCGAAGCCGCACCACACCCGATGATGAAGTGCAGCTTTGCCTGTGAGCTTGATGTACACAGCGGCGCTCTGATTCGTATGGAGGCAGAGGGCTAATTCACGCCGAAGCGCTCACGGAGCTTTTCAATCGCTCTTTTTTCGATGCGTGAAACATAGGATCTTGAAATATTAAGCTGCTGCGCAACCTCCCGTTGCGTGAGCGGCTTTTTGTTATTCAGACCGTAACGCAGGGTTATGATTTGCCTTTCAACCGAGCTGTTCAGCTCGCTGACATAGTGGTAAAGCTGTTGGCTCTTAAGGTTGAGGTCGATTTGCTCGGCAATCGTATCATCCTCATATATAACATCGCTGAGCGTGAGGGGGTTGCCATCTCCGTCGGTGTCGATTGGCTCGCTCATTGAAATATCCTGTGCGGTTTTCTTCTGACTGCGCAGGTGCATCAGCACTTCGTTTTCAATGCAGCGGGCGGCATAGGTTGCCATTCTTGTGCCTTTGTCGCTGTCAAAGCTGTCGATTGCTTTAATCAGCCCAATCGTGCCGATTGAAATTAAATCGTCACTATCCGCAGTCATCGAGTAATATTTTTTCGCAACATGGGCAACAAGGCGCAGATTATGCTCAATCAGCTCAAGGCGAGCCTGCGTATCGCCGCCCTTCATTCTGGCAAAACATTCCTTTTCCTTTTGCGCCGAGAGCGGCTTGGGAAATGAGCCGCCGTTTTGCAGGTGAAGCGTGAAATAGAGCAGGTTACCAAGCACCGTGTTGATGATTTCAAGCAGCATTGAATCAGCTCCCGTAATAAATAACAATGTTATAATATAATATGTTTTAAAATAAAGGAGTATGTTCCTTTTATAGCAATATTAACTATAAATGTCTTTCAAAGCCAAAATTTTATGTCTAAATGCTTGATATTTGCAAAGGCTTGTGATATAATCGAACAGGATAATAGTCTAAGTGTGTAATTCCACGCTTTTACGATTATCTAAACATATATTATTTTAGGGCATTTTTGAAAGCAAAACCCACACACAAATTTTCTGGAGGTGCATTTTTATGAAGAAATTCAAAAAATTGCTCTGTGTTCTGTTGGTCTATTGCATGATGGTAACGCCGCTTGCAGTCGGTGCAAGCGCTTACGCTGATTACAAGCAGCCTTCAGGCACTGATGAATTCGGTAAACCCACCTATGACTATGAGCAGTGCTGCTCAATGGTGGCTGACTTTATCGATAAAATGCTGTACAACGATGTCGCTCTTTATGAGAAAATCGATATTGTTGTTGCCAAGATAACTATCGATATCACTTCGATCGACAGTACTTACAAAACCGTTGAGGATTTGCTCGGCAACGGTCTTGTCGGTGCAGCTCAGGCACTTGGCGGTGTTGGTGACCTTAAATACCTTAACGAAGGTTCAATCAAAGGTATCCGCCGCACAAAGCACGCTGACTCTGTCGTTCTGAGTGCCCTTTTCAACTTCCTTGCAGAAAACAACGGCAAGGTTCTTATTCCTCTTGTTAAAGGCACAAAGGACTGGGGTCTTATTGACTCATTCCTTAATGAGCCCATGCTCAACGACCTTCCCGGTTTCATCAAAGAAACCATCTATACGGAGCTTTACAATGCTCTTCTCAAGCCCGAAGCCGATCCTAAGCTCAAGGCTTACCCCGTCGGCATGAGCAACACAACTTGGGTTATCGACGATTTCCTTCAGGAAATTGTTTATTCTCTCGTTCTCGGTCCTAAGGTCACCGTCGAGCAGGACGGTCATACTGCCGAGGTTCGTGACCCCAACGGCGCAATGATTTATTTGCCCAGCCTTACCGAAGAAAAGCTTGATCTTGATGCCCTTTCATTCTATGATCTTGTTCAGAATATTATCGACGCAGTAATGGCAGATATCCTCTGCGGTGAGCTTGAAACTATGCTCATCGATGCTCTTGATATCGTCATCACTCCCGAAACTCCTTACGGCGATCCCAGCAACGCAGGTCTTTTCCCGACCGTTGCAGGTCTTTTGGTTGACCTTTTGAAGATGGATTTCCCCTACGACAGTGAAAATGAGCCTGTTCTTGAGCTGAGAAAGATGCTCAAATGGCTCCTCGTTGGTGAAGATATTGTTGACGAAAGCGGCAACATCACAGGTCACAAATCAGCCGCTATCTGGACTGACATCATTCAGTTCTCAGGTCCTGTCAGATTCCACAACACAACTGAGTCCGTTCAGCATGACGGCTTACATATCAGCGACAAGATTACCGACACTCTTGATGGCTTGCTTAACGAAATGGATATCGGTAGCTTGCTTGACCTCGTCGGCATTAAGCTCGATGGTATCGAGTTCCCCGACCTCCGCGGTAAGGAGCACAGCGTTTGGGTTACAGAGCTTGTTAAGGTTCTCGTTCCCCAGTTCCTTGACGGTATCCGTATTCCCCAGAGCTGCTCAACCGTTCAAGAATGTCTTACCTATATCATGATCGGTCTTGTTATGGACTTGTTCCCCGAAACCGATTACTACGGTCTGATTGAAGACGGCACACTTAACCCCAAGGGTAACGCTTGGATCGAAATCGGTGCGGACTACCTTATCTACCTTATGGAATCTCTGCTCCCGATCGATGTTGAAAGAGATCCTACCCACACTCACACCCTCGAAAACCTTTTGGATGCTGTTGTTAACTACGGCTTTGATTATATCGGCTTCGCTTTCAACACCCGTCAGGATTTCACAACTATGACAGTTTGGGAGAAGCTCGATGCAACTGTATTCACTCTCATCGATCCCTCCTTCCTCACAATCAGCAAGCAGATCACTTACACAAGCGGTGAGCTTTCAGAGGAATACACAACCTATTCAGAAGCTTTTATCCGCGGCTACATTCTCGGCTCTGTTGAGAGATTTGATATTCAAACTCTTATCTCCTTCATCGGTAAGAACAACAACCCCGATGCAATCCTTCAGAAGCCACTTGTTGAGTTCATTCTCGCTTTCCTTGATAACGTTCTCGGCAGCGTATTCAACTATACTCACGATTTCATCCGTGCAGAGTGTAAAACTCTCGAAGCTCTTACCTATAACTTAGGCGGATCAAAGGCTCAGTATCTCGGCGATTTGGTCTATGACCTGCTCGATAGTCTTAAGAGCGAAAAAGAGTATTTCATGCCCACACTTATCCCGCTCCTCGGTGAGCTTATGGGTGCTGCTCAGTTCGATATATTCAGCATCAACGCTCCGAGCGATTACCCGAACAAGACGGTTGCAGAGCTTAAAGAGCTTATGTCAACAGTCGGTATGGATAACACAGGTCTGCGTTATGTTGATGAGGGCTACAGCTTCTTCGGCCAGGAGGACTGTGAGAATCTTTATCAGTGGGATAACTTCGAAACCACTTACAGAGATTGCCTTGCTCTTATCGCACGCTACAATGTTGATAAGAAATCGGTTACAGCTCTTGAAATCAAAAACCTCTATTACCGCCTCGGCTATTACTATGACATCGCTCAGGCTAACCCCAGAAAGACTGTTTACAAGTCAAACCTTAAACAGGAATTTGCTTTGTCAACAACAGATCTTCCCGAAACAAACGATAACGGCAACGGCGAAAAGCTCTATACAGACAGAAGCTGGCGTCATTATCAGGAAGCTCTCAGCTTTGCAAACAAGGTAATGGATGACGATAATGCAAAGCAGTCAATGGTTACAACAGCAAGACAGCAGCTCTTCAACACAGCTAACAGACTTGAAGATTATGTTGCTCTCGCTAACTATTCCGCTCTTCTCAATTCAATCGAAAAGTGCGAAACAGATTTCATCCCGAACTATAAGCAGTACACAAGCGCATCTTACAACAAGATGTACGATGTTTACACCGATGCTCTTGCATTCGTCAGCGAAAGCGGCGACACATTCGACTATCCTGCAACCGAATCAGGTCAGGCTGAGGTTGATACAATGAACCGTTTGCTCCGTACAGCAATGAACGAGCTTGACAAATGGGAGCTTAACTATCAGCTTGGCGCAGATATCGAAATCGATGATACTATCAACAGCGATAGTAGCGCAACTCTCCGCTTCAGCGAGGGTACAGGTGCGGATATCTCCAACGTCAGCGCATCCGTTGACAGCGGCGCTGAAATCAGCGAGATGTACAGAGATAATCACGATTATTGCTGGACTATTACACCCGGTACCGCAAAATCCGGTGATATGATTAAGGCTACCGTAACCTTCACCCAGACAACAACTCAGAAAACATATCAGGCTTATGCCTACACCTTTATCGTATCAGGTAGCTATTCAATTAATTACGATATGTCAAGTACACACATCGGCAAGGTAACAAACAATTACACAATGAGACTTCAGGGTATTCATGACTCTGACATTTCCGACCCGACAGGTAAAAATACCATCGTTTACTCCAATGAGCATAGCAATACGGGTAATGCTCGTCCCTTAAACAGCCTTGTTACAAGCTATGTTTATGTTGATACAAGCTTGCACTCGGATATGTCTCAGGTGCCCGACCTTAAGTTTGTTTTCTCAAAGACAATCGATTCTTGGAATGCTAGCTATGCTTATGGCAGCACATTTACCGATGCTGAAATCAAGGCAAGCACAAGCAGCGATACAATCACCTGCACAGGCAAGGGTACGCTGGCTTCCAATCAGGCTTCAACAGCAACATTCGGCTTCGCAGGTCCTGTTCCTGCAGCAGGAACAACCGAGGTTATTACTGTCAACCCGTATGTAACCCTTAAGACACTTGCAGGCGGTGAAACCACAACTAGCCCCTCATTCAAACTCGGTATCATTGCTGTTGATAAGAGCGCACTTCGTAACCTTGTTAACGAATGTATCGCTTCTTGCCGTCAAAAGTGGTTCTACTCAGGCGGTTGGGATATTTATGTAAACGACCTTGAAGATGCTATTTCAACTCTTAATAAGCCCGCTGCAACTCAGGCTCAAATCGATGAGGCTACCGAAAACCTTGAGGAAGCAATTAGCTGGCTTGAATTCACTTCAGCTGATTATGCAGAGCTTCAGCTCCTGCTTTCATCAGCTAAGAAACTCAACCCCGAAGATTACTTTGAAGAATCTTACCAGAAGGTTGCCGATGCTATGTCAGCAATCAACAACAACCTCGGCGTTCTTGATCAGGCTATGGTTGATGACTATTATAAAAACCTGCAGGAGGCCATCGCAAACCTTGAATCAAAAATCGGTCATATTTCGGTTACCTGCATTAAGAAGGGAACTGATGAGGTTCTTGCCACAAAGGAATTCGATGAAACAGTTGGTAAAAAGGTTATCGTCAGAGCCCCCGAGGTTATCGGCTATGTACCCGTAGAGGATAACATACATCTTACTGTTTCTTATGCAGGTCACGATCTTGTGATTGTGTATGAGCCTAAAGTCTATAGAGTCAGCTTCTCAGCTTTGGGCGGTGAAGCTTCCTTCGATGCTAAGGAAGTTGTATATGACAGTGAATTCGGCGCTCTTCCGACCTGTACTCGTGATGGATATAAATTCCTCGGCTGGTATACAAAGTCCAGCGGCGGTTACCAGGTTACCGAAGAAACAATGGTAACAGATACCTGTTCTTCAGTACTTTATGCTCGTTGGGAACGCAGTCGTGATAATGAGCTGGCTTCAAACGGCACCCTTGAGGATGCTGCACAGAGCGGCGAAGCTAAGACTTTCATTCAGAGAGTCCTCGACTTCCTTATTGATCTCTTTGCAGGAGTGTTTGCAAACATTTTCGGAATCTGATTTCCTGAATAAGTATTTTTCATCATTTTAATTCTCAGGGGGAGACGCAATGAAATTCAAACGCATACTGAGCCTGCTGATGGTTATGATTATGGCCTTCGGCACGGTTCAGGCAGGCGTTGGCTTTGCCGCCAGCGCATTAAACTACAACTCGGAAATGCTTAATGCACTCATCAAAAAACAGGGCATTTATGTTGAGTCATTATACACTCCCGAAACTTACCAAAACTATACCGCAGTTCTCGCAGAGGCAAAGGCTGTCAATGGCGACAGCAACACCTCTGCACAGAAGGCTGAAGAAACAATCGCTTCTCTTGCAGCCGCTGAAGCTGCGCTGACACTCAAGGATGAGTTTTATCATTCAAAGCTTAATCTTTTGTTCCCCAATACTGCATTGGGCGGCGAAACCTTTACGGTTAAGTTCAAGGATGCTCTTGGTAACGGCATTTCAAACATTACGTTTACTGCCACGAACGCAAGCTCGGAAACAGACTTCGTTGCTGTTGACGACGGCTTCTATACCAACTCATTCATCGTTGACGGCGCAACAGGCGATGTTGTCGAGATTACTGTTAACTACACCTGCCTTGATAGAACATATACCTTCACTATTTATGTTTACATTTCCGCAGAGGGTACTGTTGATAACAAGCTTGAGCTTGGTCCGCTGCTTGCAAAAGCTTACGCAATGAACAGACAGCCTGCTGAATACAGCTCAGGTTACTCAACCTATATCGGCGTTCTCAAAAGCTCAATAATCACTTATATTAACCCGACTTCCACCTCCACAAAGGTCGAGCGTGCTGTCAAAAATATGAATTCGGCTGTTGAAAATTTGGTTGGCAATATTGCTGATTACAGCAGAATTTATGACCTTATTGCTTATATCAACACTCTCAATCCCGATGACTATGACTCATTTGAACTTGTTACAAATGCGCTTGATTCGGTTCAGTACAATCTTACTCTCGATAAGCAGGACATTGTTGATGCATACGCCGATAACATCGAAATGGCTCTCGACTCACTTAACTACAAATCAGTAAGCTATTTTGTTAAGTGCGTTGATGCTGATGGCAATGTTCTCGAAAACAATAAATATTCAGGTTCAAAAACCTACACCGTAACTATTGATGCTCCCACAATTCCAGGTTATTCACCGAGAGTTGAGAAGCAGGTAATCATCATTACCGAGGATGAGCAGACCGTTGAATTCGTTTACGATATTTCGTTATATACCGTTACTTTCCATCCCAATGGCGGTAGTGTTGATATCGAATCGATTATCGTCGAATACGGTAAGGAATACGGCACACTTCCCGTTCCGGTCCGTGAGGGTTACAACTTCGCCGGTTGGTACACCTCTGCATACGGCGGTAATGAAATTACAGACACTATGATCGTCGGCATCGATTACCCTCCCATTGTTTACGCTCGTTGGGGTAGTGCCGAGATGTATCTGGTCAATTTCAATGCAAACGGCGGCGAATTTGAGGAAACTGATGCTGATGGCAACAAGCTTTCAGTTCGCAATTTGGAATTTAAGTATGGTGATGAGGTCGCACTGCCTGTTCCTGTTCGCCCCGGCTATACATTCCTCGGCTGGTACTATGACAGAGGTACTTACGAAAACAAGCTTGAATTCACAGTTGTTCCCGACCTTGGCGAAAATGGTTCACTTTCGAATGTTTATGCAAAATGGGAACGCAAGTCATACGATGTTACTCTTGAAATCGGCGATGAGTCAGAGATTTCCTCAACAACCTATCGTGTAACCTACGGTGACCCCTACGGTCAGATTCCGAAGCCCTCAAAGGTTGGTTATACCTTTGTCGGTTGGTTCACTCAGGCTGAGGGCGGCGAGCAGATTTTGAATACAACAACTGTTACCGCTTATGATGCTCACACTCTCTATGCTCATTACACCGTAAATCAGTACACCATCTATTTCGATATGGATGGCGGCGATGCAATTGACAGCATCACAGCTGATTACGGTTCACCGATCGTTCTTTCAAAAGAACCCACTAAAAAGTATTACATCTTCTCTAACTGGGCTGTAAAGGCTGCTGACGGTTCATATCAGGCTTATCAGCTTACAACAATGCCTGCTGAAAACATCACTGTTGTTGCTGTCTGGACTCTGAACGCTAAGGTAACATACTATGTTGATGTTTACAGAAATAAAAGCGATAACACCCGTGAAAAAATCACAACTATCGAACCAGGTGAAAAAATTCAGGTCGAAATCAGCCTTAAAACCAACTATGATGTAGGTTCGTCTCAGATTGACTTGCTTTATGATAAGCGAACATTCGGTATACCTGCTCCTGATAATACCGCTACTGCCAAATCTCCGTATTACTCGCATCTTGATATGACTAGCACAACCGTAGTTAAGAACAACAACTATGTTCCAACACAGTGGCAGGACAAATTTAACAACTCAGATAATGAACTCCTCACCTCAAGGATTAAGGGCAATAACCTTAACTGCAGACGTTTGGTAACGAACGGTACGGGCTATGGTCAGCTTACAGATGGCAAGACACACTACAGATTTAATGAAAAGACAATGATTATGGTGCTGAATGTAACGGTCAGCAAATTTGATACCGAAACAATTAAATCAGGCGTGTTTGCAATCGCACCCGAAATGTGCAAAACAGATGACAATAAGTTGTTGACCTATGTTTCCTGCATGGTTTATCAGGAAGGTATGTATGTTGAGGATCAGACAAACCTTATCCACGATTGCTCCAACTCTATTGTTGAGCTTGGTCTCAAGGGTGAATCAAGTGATCTTATTCCTTCAACAGGTTCAACAACAACAATCGATGCAGCCAACGGTCTTGTTTACGGCCTTGCAGAAAACCTTACCTTTGAAAGCTTCAAGGCAAGCTATGCATCGGCTGAGGGCGACGGTACTCTCGCTTGCACAGATACCGTTCTTAAGACAGGCTCTGTTATTCAGGTTGTTCTCGGCGGCAAGGTTCTCAAGGAATACACAGTTGTCATTTACGGCGATGTCAATATGAACGGCAAAGCCGATGCAACAGACTGCTTCCTTGTTGATATGATTGTTGCCGGCACTTATCCGCAGTCAAAATTGAGCAAGGCTCAGCTTAAGGCTGCCGACGCCAACCGTGACGGTAAAATTACCGCCGCAGACGGCGATTTGCTTGCCGATGTCGGATTGCTTAAAGCAACCGTCACTCAGGCCGGCTGATTAAATTCAAACCCAATGCCGTCCGTTCTTTCGGGCGGCATTTTTTTGCAAAAGGAGCAACGCTTTGGTCGATTTTAAATTTGTTAATGCTTTGCAAATCGAATATGATGGCAGATTTGCTGATATAGCGGAAAAATTACCCAAATATGACGGTTCTGCCGCTTCGCTGAGAAAACTTGAGTCTGATTGTGCAAAGCGCATTTTGACGGCATTGCTGTGCGAAAAATTGGGCTGCCGTGCCGATGAGCTGCATTTTGAAAAAGGGGAGAAGGGCAAGCTCTTTTTGCACAACAACCCCTGCTTTTTCAGCGTCAGCCACAGTGGTGGCTTTGTTGCTGTGGCTGTTGCGGATGAAGAAATCGGCATTGATATTGAAGCCATAAAACAGCGCAGGAAAAGCGTTGAAAAGCGGGTTTTTAATGAGAGTGAAATAAAGCTCATTGCCGAAAGCACCGATTGTGATGAAGCCTTTTACCGCCTTTGGACTTTAAAGGAGAGCTACCTCAAGGCAATCGGCACGGGCTTTAACGGCAACGCAAAGGAAATCTGTTTTTCCTCGCTTGGCAATTTCCCGCAGGCGAATAAAGACGGCTTTGAATTCAAAAGCAAAATAATCGATGGCTGTGCAGTTGCAATTTGCTTGCAAAAATTACAATAAAAAGGATATTTTTTTAGCCCTTTTTGTTGCAATATTATTAAATATGTGTTAAATTATAATCATAAGAAATTAGGAGGCTGATTCCAATGGCAAAGAAAACCGTATTCCTCACCGGTGCATCCGGTAATATGGGTTGGGAAGGCTTTAGCCAGCTTTACGCTAAGAAAGACCAATTCAATATCACAGTTCTTCTTCGTGACAGCGAAAAGAACCGCAAAAAATTTGCAGCTTATATGAATGATCCCTCAGTCAGAATCGTTTGGGGTGACCTTAAAAAGTACGATACAGTTCTCGACGCTGTAAACGGTGCTGATTATGTTCTCCACGTTGGCGGTATGGTTTCACCCGCTGCTGACTATTATCCGATCAACACAATCAAAACCAACGTTATTGCTGCTGAAAACATCGTTAAGGCTGTTAAGGCTCAGCCCGATCCCGACGCTGTTAAGGTTGTCTATATCGGTACTGTTGCTGAAACAGGCGAGCGTGACGATCCTATCCATTGGGGTCGTACAGGTGACCCGATTAAAATCAGCGTTTATGACCATTACGCAACAAGTAAAGTTATTGCTGAATCAGTCTTTGCCGAATCAGGCTTAAAGCATTGGGTATCTCTCCGTCAGTCAGGTATTCTCTATCCCGATATTCTCAAAAATATGGAACCCATTATGTACCACGTTCCTGTTAACGGCGTTCTCGAATGGGCAACTGTTGAGGATTCAGGTCGCCTGCTTGTTAACGTCTGCGGTGACGATGTTCCCGAAGAATTTTGGAGAAGATTCTACAACATCGGTTCCGGTAAGGAATACAGAATCACCAATATGGAATTTGAGGAGCTGTTGCTCGGTACACTCGGTCTTGGCGACCCCAAAAAGCTCTTCAACCCCGATTGGTTCACAACACGCAACTTCCACGGTCAGTGGTATCTTGACGGCGATGTTCTTGAAAGCTATCTCCACTTCAGAGCAAACACTCCGATTAAGGAATATTTCAAGGGTATGATGAAGCAGGTTGAGTTCTATTTCAAACTCGCTTGCCTTGCAAAGCCCTTTGCTTTTGCAGTTAAGCCCTTTATGAAGAAGATTGCTCAAACTCCCGTTTACGGTTCACTGTGGTGGAGAGAGAACAATATCACCGAGAGAATCAACGCTTATTACGGCTCAAGAGCTAAGATGGAATCAATCGGCGCAGATTGGAAAAAGATTAAGCTTTACCGTCCTGAGGATGATCCCACAAAGGTTCGTGTCCTTGACCACGGCTATGACGAAAGCAAGCCCGTTGAGGAGCTTACTCTCGAAGACCTTAAAAAGGCCGCTGAATTCCGTGGCGGTGAGTGCCTTGCAACAGAGGTTGGCGATTTCTATACACCAATCAAGTGGAAATGCGCACACGGTCATGAGTTCATGATGAGCCCCAACCTTGTCCTTCGTGGCGGTCATTGGTGTCCCGAAGAGCTTCCCTCAAGCATGGAAAGATGCGAGCAGAAGAAGTTCCGTTGGGCATACGATGACGAAGCAAAGGTTAACCCCTTCTTCGCTCAGGTTTGGTATCCGCTCCACGATAAGAGCGAAAACAATGTTTATACCGAGAACATCTACAGAGATTTCAAAGAGTATAAAAAATAATTTTTCGTGAATAGCCTTACTCCGCTGAATACAGCTTCGTGTTCAGCGGAGTTTTTTGCATCAAAAAACCGACCGAATCAAGCGTGATTGCCTGTTCGGTCGGTTAATTATGTTTTGGTTTGTTTTACGGATTAGTGCTTGAAGTGGCGCATACCGCAGAATACCATTGCAATGCCTGCTTCGTTGCAAGCCTTGATTGAATCCTCATCACGGATGCTTCCGCCGGGCTGAATGATTGCGGTGATGCCTGCTTTTGCGGCTGAATGAACGCAATCGTCAAAGGGGAAGAACGCATCGCTTGCCATTACGCTGCCGTTAGCCTTGTCGCCTGCATATTTGATTGCAAGGTCAAGAGCGGTGATACGGTTGGTTTGACCTGGACCGATGCCAACTGTTGCGTTATCCTTTGCAAGAGCAATGCCGTTTGACTTGGTGTGCTTAACAACCTTCCAAGCGAACATCATCTGCTTCATTTCGTCTTCTGTGGGCTTTCTGTCTGTAACGCAAACAATGTCCTCCTCGTTGAGAAGCTCGGTATCAAGCTCCTGAACAAGCAAGCCGCCTGCAACCTTCTTCATATCAACTGTGCCCTTGGCGTTCGGTGCAGCAAGGTTGGGCAGTTCAAGAAGGCGAAGGTTCTTCTTAGCTGTGAGGATTTCGAGAGCCTCTTTGCTGAAGGAGGGAGCAATGATGATTTCAAGGAAAATTTTTGCAAGCTCGGAAGCTGTTGCTGCATCAACCTCTCTGTTAAGAGCAACGATACCGCCGAAGATTGAAACGGGGTCAGCGTTGTAAGCGTTGAGATATGCTTCGCAAATATCCTTGCCTGTGCCTACACCGCAGGGGTTAGCGTGCTTAACGCCGACAGCAACAGGCTCATCGAAGCCAAATTCCTTGATGATGTCGAGTGCGCCGTTTGCATCGTTAATGTTGTTGTAGCTGAGCTCCTTGCCGTGAAGCTGTTTTGCGGCGGCAAGTGTGTTATCTGCACAGCCGACCTCTTTGTAGAAAGCGGCTTTCTGGTGCGGATTTTCGCCGTAGCGCATATCCTGAACCTTTTCGTAGGTCATAGTGAAGCATTCTGCAAAGGGATCTTCACCGCGCTGCTTGCGAAGATAGTTGTTGATCATTGCATCGTAGTTTGCGGTATGCTCGAAAACCTTGCCGCAAAGTGCAAATTTTGTTTCCTTGCTGGGCTCACCGTTAGCCTTGTATTCTTCGATAACTTTTGCGTAATCCGCAGGGTCAACGATAACGGCAACATCCTGCCAGTTCTTAGCGGCCGCTCTAATCATTGTAGGACCGCCGATGTCAATGTTTTCGATTGCATCTTCAAGCGTAACATCGGGCTTGAGGATTGTTGCCTTGAACGGATAAAGGTTGATTGCAACAACATCAATCGGTGTAACATTGAGCTTTTCAAGCTGCTCCATGTGTTCGGGGTTTGAACGCATGGCAAGGATACCTGCGTGAACCATCGGGTGCAGTGTCTTTACTCTGCCGTCAAGACATTCGGGGAAGCCTGTAATATCGGAAACCTGAGTGCAAGCGATACCTGCATCGGCGATTGCTTTTGCAGTGCCGCCTGTTGAAACAATTTCAAAGCCGAGAGCTTCAAGCTCCTTTGCGAATTCGACGATGCCTGTCTTGTCTGATACGCTCAACAGCGCTCTTTTTTTCATTGCGTATTCCTCCAAAAAGTTTATATTATTTTGATCTTTCTTTGCACAGCCTTGCAACGGCTTCGGGCAGTATCTTCCATTCTGCCTGTTCCATTATTCTTTTTTGCAGTGTTTCGGGCGTGTCGCCGTCAAGAACATCAACTGCTTTTTGCATAATGATTTTGCCGCCGTCGGGAATTTCGTTAACGAAGTGAACTGTTGCACCGCTCACCTTAACGCCCTTTTCAAGCGCCGCTTCGTGAACCTTAAGCCCGTAAAAGCCTTGACCGCAGAAAGAGGGGATGAGTGCAGGGTGAACATTGATAATCTTTTCTTCGTATTCCTTGATTATCTTCTCGCTTAATATTGTCATAAAGCCCGCAAGCACAATCAAATCCGCTTTTGCATCCTTGAGTGCCGCCAGAAGCTCTGCTTCAAATTCTTCGGCACTCTTGCCTTTGCGTGCAACAACGGTTGTTGCAATGCCTGCATTTTTTGCCCTTTCAAGGGCGTATGCATTGGGGTTGCTTGAAATTACTCTGACAAATTCTCCGTCGGGGATTTTGCCGCTTTTTTTTGCGTCAATCAACGCTTGCAGGTTTGTTCCTCCGCCGGAAACAAGTACGGCAATGTTTAGCATATATCAACACCCTTATCGCCGCTGATAACCTCGCCGATGATGTGTGCCTTTTCGCCGATTGCATTGACTGCCTTAACAGCAGCATCAGCCTTATCAGCTTCAACTGCAACAACAAGACCGACACCCATATTGAATGTGTTGAACATATCTCTTTCGGGGATACCTGTTTGAGCAAGAACGTGGAAAATCGGCTTAACGGGAACAGCAGCCTTTTCGATTTTTGCTCTCAAATCATTGCCGCTGAACATACGCGGGATGTTCTCATAGAAGCCGCCGCCTGTGATATGAGAAATGCCGTTAATTTTTGCGGCTGATTTGATTGCGTCAATGGTTTTAACATAGATTTTTGTGGGAGTGATAAGCTCTTCACCAAGTGTTTTGCCAAGCTCATCAACATACATACCGAGCTTTTCGGGCGAAACATTGAAAGCTTTTCTGACAAGTGAAAAACCGTTTGAGTGAACGCCGCTTGACTCAACGCCGATGAGAACATTGCCCTGTTTGATGTTTGCGCCGTTGATAACATCGGCCTTGTCTGCAAGACCTACGCAGAAGCCTGCAAGGTCATATTCATCGTTTGTGTAAATGCCGGGCATTTCCGCAGTTTCACCGCCGACAAGTGCGCAGCCTGCCTGAACACAGCCGTCTGCAACACCGCTTACGATTGCGGCAACTTTTTCGGGGATGTTCTTTGCAACGGAAATATAATCAAGGAAGAAAAGGGGCTTTGCGCCTGAGCAGGCAACATCGTTTGCGCACATTGCAACGCAGTCGATACCGACGGTGTTGTGAATATCCATCATGAACGCAATTTTAAGCTTAGTGCCAACGCCGTCTGTGCCTGAAACCAAAACGGGCTCATTGATGCCGCTGAGGTTGGGCATAAACATTCCGCCGAAGCCGCCGATCTCATCCATTACGCCGGGCACTCTTGTGCGCTCAACGTGCTTTTTCATCAGCTTGACAGCCTCGTAGCCTTTTGTTACGTCAACGCCGGCGTCTTTGTAGCTCTTTGAATAACTTTCCATTTTACTGAATCTCCTCATGTTTGTATTTATTTGGTGATTTTTTTACTGAATTTGTCAACATAGTTTTCGCCGCTGACATCAACCGGATATTTGCCTGTGAAGCAACCATCGCAGAAATCTACTTTTGAGTTCTCTGCAACCTTTCTCATGCTTTCAAGGCTGAGATAGCCGAGCGAATCCGCACCGATAAATTCCCTGATTCCCTCAAGATCCAGCTTGCAGGCAATGAGCTTGTCCTTCGAGTTGATGTCCGTGCCGAAATAGCAGGGGTTAACGAATGGCGGCGAAGAAATTCTCATGTGGATTTCTTTTGCGCCTGCATCACGCAGTCTTTTGATAAGCTTGGCGCAGGTTGTGCCTCTTACGATTGAATCGTCAACAAGAACGATCCTCTTGCCCTCAAGCTCATTGCTCAAAGGATTGAGCTTGATTTGAACGCTGCGCTCACGTTGTGCCTGACTTGTTTGAATAAAGGTGCGACCGATATAGCGGTTTTTGATAAGACCTAAGCCGAATGGGATTTTGCTTTCGTTAGCGTAGCCGATTGCGGCATCAATGCCTGAATCGGGAACACCGCAGACAACATCGGCTTCAACGGGATGCTCCTGCGCAAGGAATTTGCCTGCGTTGAGCCTTGCCCTATGTACGCTTGCTCCGTCGATTACCGAATCGGGGCGGGCGAGGTAAACGTGTTCAAAAATGCACAAAGAGGTCTTTTTGCCGCAATGCGCTTTGTTTGAATATATCTCATCGTTTTTGATAACGAGGATTTCACCTGGTTCAATATCTCTGATGAATGTACCGCCGAGGCTTTGGATTGCACAGCTTTCGCTTGCAACAATGTAGCTTTCGCCGAGCTTGCCGAGGCAGAGGGGGCGGAAGCCGTGAGGGTCACGAACGGCAACAAGCTTTTTGGGTGACATAAGGATGAACGAATATGCACCCTCAATTTCGTTCATAGTCAGCTCGATTGCTTTTTCGATACATTCCGTTTCAAGGCGGTGCCTTGCGATTGAATGAACGATAAGCTCGGCATTGCTGTTTGTTTGGAAAACAGCGCCTTTGTTTTCAAGCTCGGTTCTCAACTGCCTTGTGTTAACAAGACAACCATTGTTGACGATTGAAACCATACCTCTTGCGTAGTTCATAACCATCGGCTGCGAGTTACATTCGTCTTCCTCGCCTTTGGCGGAATAACGGACATGACCTAAGGCAACATCGCCTTTGCCGTTGGTGACAAGAGCTTCTAATTTCTCTTTGTTGAAAAAGTCCGGCACTGTGCCTTCACCTGTGATGCACTTGACATCTTTACCGTTGCGCAGGGCAATTCCGCAGCTAACCTGACCACGGTGTTGCAATGCGTAAAGTGCAAGGTAGGTCGTTTGGGCGGCGTTATGTTCACGGAAGCGGTTGAATATACCGAAAACGCCACATTCTTCGTGGATTGACATAAGATAACCTCCTTTGGAGAAAGCTTAAAGAGCGGCAACCTGTGCGGCAAGAGCGGCATCTTTTTCAAGCACCTTTTCTGCCATTTCTTTTTTCATCTCGTTAAGCTTTTGTGCAAGGCTCGGCTCGGAGAGAGCGAGCATTTGAACTGCAAGGATTGCGGCATTTTCCGCACCGTCGATTGCGACGGTTGCAACGGGAATACCCGAAGGCATCTGAACGGTTGCGAGCAGAGCGTCAAGTCCGTCAAGGGTGGAGGATTTAACGGGGATGCCGATTACGGGCAAGGTTGTGTGAGCGGCGAGAACACCGCCAAGGTGAGCCGCTTTGCCTGCGGCGGCAATAATAACGCCGAAGCCGTTATCTGCTGCCGATTTGGAGAACTCAGCGGCGGCATCGGGCGTTCTGTGTGCTGACATAACGTGTGCCTCACATTCAACGCCGAATTCCCTGAGCTTTTTAATCGCTTTGCCGACTACGGGCAAATCGCTGTCGCTGCCCATTACGATGGCTACTTTTTTCATAACGAAACTCCTCCTAATATTTTTAAGGCTGCCGCACTTTTAGCGCAACAGCCCCGTAATTTACTGTATATCTTTGTAAGTTTTCGCAATAAGACAAGGTGCGGTATGACTGTGAAAAATTCTTTTGACGAACATCCTGCCACTTCCTTTGCCTTATCAAGATATACATATA
>CAYQRS010000006.1:0-23896 GCA_964419825.1 uncultured Eubacteriales bacterium | reverse complement strand
TACCCATACCACGAGCAACAACGGCTGCGTGTGATGTCATACCGCCACGAACTGTGAGGATACCCTGAGAAGCCTTCATACCTGTGATATCTTCGGGAGATGTTTCAAGACGGACAAGGATAACCTTTTCGCCTCTTGCATTCCAAGCTTCAGCATCTTCTGCTGTGAATACTACCTTACCGCAAGCAGCACCCGGTGAAGCACCGAGACCCTTACCGATGGGAGTTGCAGCCTTAAGAGCCTTCTGATCAAACTGAGGATGAAGAAGAGTGTCAAGGTTTCTGGGATCGATCATTGCAACTGCTTCTTCTTCTGTCTTCATGCCTTCGTCAACGAGATCGCAAGCGATCTTGAGAGCTGCCTGAGCTGTTCTCTTACCGTTACGGGTCTGAAGCATATAGAGCTTTTCGTTTTCAACTGTGAATTCCATATCCTGCATATCATGATAATGGTTTTCAAGAAGCTGACAAACCTCTGTGAACTGCTTGAAAGCAGCGGGGAACTTGTCTGCCATCTCTGCGATGGGCATCGGAGTTCTGACACCTGCAACAACGTCTTCACCCTGTGCATTTGTGAGGAACTCACCCATGAGCTTCTTTTCACCTGTTGCGGGGTCACGTGTGAAAGCAACACCTGTACCGCAATCGTCACCCATGTTACCGAAAGCCATCATCTGAACGTTAACTGCTGTACCCCATGAATAAGGAATATCGTTATCACGACGATAAACGTTTGCACGGGGGTTGTCCCATGAACGGAAAACAGCCTTAACAGCGCCCATAAGCTGCTCCTTGGGATCTGTCGGGAAGTCTTCACCGATCTTTGACTTGTACTCAGCCTTGAACTGCTCTGCAAGCTCCTTAAGATCAGCAGCGGTAAGCTCTGTATCCTGCTTAACGCCTCTTTCAGCCTTCATCTTGTCGATAAGCTCTTCGAAATATTTCTTGCCGACTTCCATAACAACGTCGGAATACATCTGAATGAATCTTCTGTAGCAGTCGTAAGCCCATCTTTCGTTGCCTGACTTCTCAGCCATAACCTTAACAACATCTTCATTAAGACCAAGGTTGAGGATTGTATCCATCATACCGGGCATTGATGCACGAGCACCTGAACGAACCGAAACAAGAAGAGGATTCTCGATATCGCCGAACTTTTTGCCGGTGATGCCTTCCATCTTGTCGATGCCTTCCATAATCTGTGCTTTGATTTCGTCGTTGATTTTTCTGCCGTCCTCATAGTACTGAGTACAAGCCTCTGTTGTAACGGTGAAGCCCTGAGGAACAGGAAGACCCATGTTGGTCATTTCTGCAAGGTTAGCACCCTTACCGCCGAGAAGCTCACGCATTGATGCGTCGCCCTCGCTGAACAGGTAAACGAACTTGTTAGCCATTAAATATAACCTCCAATTATAATAATAAACATATTAGGATGCGAATATATTCGCACTTTAGGTATTATAACACACTGTATTTGCAAAAGTCCATAGATTTTTGATATAAATTCCGTATTATGTTAAATTTAATTTTGTTTAAAATCCTAAAAATTATTTAATACGCTTGATTTTGCTGCCTTTGACCATAAAAACCTTATCCGAAATATCCATCAGCGGTTTATCGTGAATTGAATCGGTATAAAAACATTCTATCCTTTCATTCGGGTAGGCTTTGTTGAACGCTTCAATCTTATTCTTACCAAAACACATAAAGCGAATTTCGCCGCTTTGGCTGTCAATATCGCTACCGACATAATTCTTTACGCCGAGACGACGGCAGGCTTCGGCAATAATCACATTCGGCGAAGCGGAGATCACGGCATCGTCCTCCTTCAAAAGCTCCTTGAATATCGGCTTGATATTGCAAAAATGCTTATCCCAAAATTCAACGGCAAGCTCATTGAAATCATAAGGCATTTTCGCAACATACTGCTCGAAAACGGGCGAATATTTTTCGTAAACGCCCTGCATATCCAGCCTGCCGACCTTATAACGCAGAATACAATAAGCAAGCTTCGGCGCATGGTGCAAAAGCGACGGATCCTTTTTCAGCATCATTTTAAACAAATCAACAAAGCTTTCGCCGTCATAAATAGTGTTGTCAAAATCAAATACGTTCATTCTGTTCTCCCCTTACGATAGCACAAAAGGAAACCGCTCCGTTATGGGAGCGGCTCCCGTGATTTTTTTGCGGTTTAACCCGTGTTATTTTTTGAAAACAATGTTTCCGTCATCAACGGTGCAAAGCACCTTATCCTGCGCCGTGATGTTGCTCTCCAAAATTTCCTCACTGAGCTTATCCTCAATCTCGGATTGAATTGCCCTGCGCAAGGGTCTTGCACCGTAAACAGGATCGAAGCCCTTATCAGCAACATAGTCAATTACAGCTTGGCTGAAATCGATTTCAATATCCATTGCGGCAACTCTTGCGGCAACGGTTTTGAGCATACGCTGTGCGATTTGAGCAATATCCTCTTTTTTAAGCTTGCGGAAAACAATCGTATCGTCGATACGGTTGAGGAATTCGGGGCGGAAATTCTTTTTCAGCTCACCCATAACGGCTTCCCTGATTTTTTCATCACTCAATCCGCCGTCATCACTCTGACCGAAGCCGAGATTTGTGCCATTACCTGCAATAAGATTAGCACCGATGTTGGAGGTCATTATGATAATGCAGTTTTTAAAGTCAACTCTCCTGCCCTGCGAATCGGTAAGGATACCATCATCCAAAATCTGCAAAAGCATATTGAAAACATCGGGATGAGCCTTTTCAATCTCATCGAAAAGTATTACCGAATAGGGCTTGCGGCGTACCTTTTCGGTGAGCTGACCGCCCTCCTCATAGCCAACATAACCGGGCGGCGAGCCGACAAGGCGTGACGCATTGTGCTTTTCCATATATTCGGACATATCAAGGCGAATCATTGCGTTTTCATCGCCGAAAAGCGAAGCCGCCAAAGCCTTACAAAGCTCAGTTTTGCCGACACCTGTCGGACCGAGGAAGATGAAGCTGCCTGTCGGACGCTTCGGATCTTTAAGACCGACTCTGCTGCGTCTGATTGCTTTTGAGACCGCTTTAACCGCCTCATCTTGACCGACGATGCGCTCGTGCAGTTCGTTTTCCATATTAAGCAGGCGTTGGCTCTCCTCCCTTGTCAGCTCAACAACGGGGATACCCGTCCAGCCTGAAACGATTTCCGCAATTTCGTTTGCGGTGACCTCGCCTGCAACGCTTGAGCTGACCTGATGCCAATTCTCTTTTTCCTCTTTAAGCCTGCGCTCAACCTCACGCTTTTGGTCACGGATGCTTGCGGCACGCTCAAAATCCTGCGAATTGACAGCAGCCGCCATTTCCTCATCGAATGCCTTGGATTTTTCTTCAAGCTCCTTGACATTCGGCGGAGCTGTAAAGGCTCTGAGCCTTACTCTTGAAGCCGCCTCATCGACCAAGTCAATCGCCTTATCGGGCAGGAAGCGGTCACCGATATATCTGACCGACATTTTAACCGCCGCAACGATTGCATCATCTGTAATTTTAACCCTGTGGTGAGCCTCGTATTTATCTCTCAAGCCTTTCAGGATTTCCACAGCCTCATCCTCGCTCGGCTCACCGACCTTAACGGGCTGGAAGCGGCGTTCAAGTGCAGAATCCTTTTCAATATGCTTGCGGTATTCTTCAAGCGTTGTTGCACCGATAACCTGCAACTCGCCCCTTGCAAGGCTGGGCTTAAGGATGTTTGCGGCATCAACCGCACCCTCCGCCGAGCCTGCGCCGATGAGAGTATGAACCTCATCGATGAACAAAATCACATCTCCGCTCTTGATAACCTCTTCGAGAGCCGCTTTAATGCGTTCCTCAAAATCGCCACGGTACTTTGTGCCTGCAACCATACCCGTCAAATCGAGCGAAACGATACGCTTGCCGCTCAAAATTTCGGGAACCTCGCCTGCGACGATTTTCAGCGCCAAGCCCTCCGCTATAGCGGTTTTGCCGACACCAGGTTCACCGATAAGACAGGGGTTGTTCTTCGTGCGGCGTGAAAGAATTTGAATAACTCTTTCAATCTCCTTTTCCCTGCCGATTACGGGATCGATTTTATTCTGCTTTGCGAGAGTTGTAAGCTCCCTGCCGAATTGGTCAAGAGTCGGAGTTTCGCTTTTGCCGTCGCTTTTTTTGCTCTTTCCACCCGAACGCTCGGCTGTATTGCCGCTGATGCTCTTGACAACATCGCCGAGAATATCCGAGGGAGAAACTCCCAAGCGGCTTATGATATTGACTGCGCAGTTCGAGCCTTCTTTAATCAGAGCAATGAGCAAATGCTCCGTGCCTGTGTAAGCGTGGTTCATTCCTCTTGCGGCCGAAACGGCCATTTCGATTATATATTTAAGTCTGGGCGTAAAATCATCCGGCATAAGCACGGTTGCCGTACCGACACCGACCGTTGATTTAAGCACACCCTCTACATCGTCAAGGGTTATTCCCCTTGCATTGAGTGCGGTTTGGGCAACACAGCCCTCTGCCATCAGCAAGCCTGCCAAAAGATGCTCACTGCCGACATAAGTATGTCCCATAACGGCTTCCCTGATTTTTTCATCACTCAATCCGCCGTCATCACTCTGACCGAAGCCGAGATTTGTGCCATTACCTGCAATAAGATTAGCACCGATGTTGGAGGTCATTATGATAATGCAGTTTTTAAAGTCAACTCTCCTGCCCTGCGAATCGGTAAGGATACCATCATCCAAAATCTGCAAAAGCATATTGAAAACATCGGGATGAGCCTTTTCAATCTCATCGAAAAGTATTACCGAATAGGGCTTGCGGCGTACCTTTTCGGTGAGCTGACCGCCCTCCTCATAGCCAACATAACCGGGCGGCGAGCCGACAAGGCGTGACGCATTGTGCTTTTCCATATATTCGGACATATCAAGGCGAATCATTGCGTTTTCATCGCCGAAAAGCGAAGCCGCCAAAGCCTTACAAAGCTCAGTTTTGCCGACACCTGTCGGACCGAGGAAGATGAAGCTGCCTGTCGGACGCTTCGGATCTTTAAGACCGACTCTGCTGCGTCTGATTGCTTTTGAGACCGCTTTAACCGCCTCATCTTGACCGACGATGCGCTCGTGCAGTTCGTTTTCCATATTAAGCAGGCGTTGGCTCTCCTCCCTTGTCAGCTCAACAACGGGGATACCCGTCCAGCCTGAAACGATTTCCGCAATTTCGTTTGCGGTGACCTCGCCTGCAACGCTTGAGCTGACCTGATGCCAATTCTCTTTTTCCTCTTTAAGCCTGCGCTCAACCTCACGCTTTTGGTCACGGATGCTTGCGGCACGCTCAAAATCCTGCGAATTGACAGCAGCCGCCATTTCCTCATCGAATGCCTTGGATTTTTCTTCAAGCTCCTTGACATTCGGCGGAGCTGTAAAGGCTCTGAGCCTTACTCTTGAAGCCGCCTCATCGACCAAGTCAATCGCCTTATCGGGCAGGAAGCGGTCACCGATATATCTGACCGACATTTTAACCGCCGCAACGATTGCATCATCTGTAATTTTAACCCTGTGGTGAGCCTCGTATTTATCTCTCAAGCCTTTCAGGATTTCCACAGCCTCATCCTCGCTCGGCTCACCGACCTTAACGGGCTGGAAGCGGCGTTCAAGTGCAGAATCCTTTTCAATATGCTTGCGGTATTCTTCAAGCGTTGTTGCACCGATAACCTGCAACTCGCCCCTTGCAAGGCTGGGCTTAAGGATGTTTGCGGCATCAACCGCACCCTCCGCCGAGCCTGCGCCGATGAGAGTATGAACCTCATCGATGAACAAAATCACATCTCCGCTCTTGATAACCTCTTCGAGAGCCGCTTTAATGCGTTCCTCAAAATCGCCACGGTACTTTGTGCCTGCAACCATACCCGTCAAATCGAGCGAAACGATACGCTTGCCGCTCAAAATTTCGGGAACCTCGCCTGCGACGATTTTCAGCGCCAAGCCCTCCGCTATAGCGGTTTTGCCGACACCAGGTTCACCGATAAGACAGGGGTTGTTCTTCGTGCGGCGTGAAAGAATTTGAATAACTCTTTCAATCTCCTTTTCCCTGCCGATTACGGGATCGATTTTATTCTGCTTTGCGAGAGTTGTAAGCTCCCTGCCGAATTGGTCAAGAGTCGGAGTTTCGCTTTTGCCGTCGCTTTTTTTGCTCTTTCCACCCGAACGCTCGGCTGTATTGCCGCTGATGCTCTTGACAACATCGCCGAGAATATCCGAGGGAGAAACTCCCAAGCGGCTTATGATATTGACTGCGCAGTTCGAGCCTTCTTTAATCAGAGCAATGAGCAAATGCTCCGTGCCTGTGTAAGCGTGGTTCATTCCTCTTGCGGCCGAAACGGCCATTTCGATTATATATTTAAGTCTGGGCGTAAAATCATCCGGCATAAGCACGGTTGCCGTACCGACACCGACCGTTGATTTAAGCACACCCTCTACATCGTCAAGGGTTATTCCCCTTGCATTGAGTGCGGTTTGGGCAACACAGCCCTCTGCCATCAGCAAGCCTGCCAAAAGATGCTCACTGCCGACATAAGTATGTCCCATATTTTCCGCAGCAGTTACCGCACCGTTAAGTGCGGCATTGCCTTTTTCCGTAAATCCTGTGAATTTATACATATCAATCTACTCCTTCCTAAAAAGCTGACTGATCACAGAGCCTCTCTGACTTCTTTGGCTCTCAATTCGTCTCGACCTGCCGCATCGAGATTTTTCCCTTCCCTTGCATTTATTGTTGCAGGCTGCATATCAACCATCAGTTCACCAAGCTTTTCAAGGCTTACATCAAGCAAGCCTGACGATGAGCCGAGGCGAACAAGCGAAGCCAAATTCATAAATTCCTCACAGCTCAAAAGCCTTGCGCTTTTAAGTATGCCCAGCGCACGGTAGACCTTATCCTGCCAAACAGGGTTTTTAAGCATCTGTTCACGGGCGGCAAGCTCCTGTGCGACAAGCTGACTTGTTATTGATTTGAGGTTGTTGAGGGCAGTTTCCTCGTTAATACCCAAGGTGACCTGATTGCTGAGCTGATACATATCTCCGCTCGGTGCAGAGCCTTCGCCATAAGCACCTCTGATTATCAAGCCGAGCTTTGATACAGTTGAAGCGATGCGTGTGATTTGACCGCTCTTGCCGAGTGCAGGCAGATGAAGCATCACCGAAGCACGCATTGCCGTGCCGATATTGGTCGGGCACTGTGTCAGGAAGCCGATTCGCTCGTCAAAGGCAAGCTGAAGCTTTGATGAAATCGCATTATCAAGCTTATCAGCTCTTTCATAAGCCGTATCGAGTGCTAAGCCCGATTCCATAACCTGCAAGCGGATATGATCCTCCTCGCAAAGCATGATCGAAACAGATTCATCCTCGCTGAGGAGCAAGGCTCTGCCGTTGACATCGCTTGCAAATTCGGGGCTGATAAGGTGTCTTTCGGCGAGGGAAACCGCCTGTGCCCTCGATAAGCTTTCCATTTCGACAAAGCTCAAATCCTCATCACAGCCGCCGAGCAACGCATCACGCACAAGCCCATTGACCTGCTTTTTGCCGTTAGCATCGAGCTTTGCGGGGAACGGATAATCCTCAAGGTTTCGTGCAAGGCGTATTCTTGTGCTGACAACTACCTCGCTCTTTTCGCCGTTACCGATATACCACTTGCTCATTATGCTTCGCCCCTTTCCAATTCCTTGATTTCGTCACGCAGCTTTGCCGCCTGTTCAAACTCCTGCGTTTCGATTGCCTTTGCCATTTTTTCTTTAAGCTGTTCGATTCTCTCTTCCTTTGTAGGTTCTTTTTTCTCCTGAACATTTACGGCTATCTTTTTACCGTTGTGAATTGCTCTGCCGTGGATTCGTTCAAGCGACGGCTGAAGCTTATCAAAGAATGTTCTGTAGCATTGAGCACAGCCAACCTGACTGTCACGGACAATATCGTTGAACGAATTGCCGCACTTCGGGCAACGGACAACCGTTGAACCGATTGCCTTTTTGTTAACATCGCCGAGCAAATCGCCGAAAAATTCACTCAGGCTGAACGGCGCAAAGCCCGAAAACATATTGTTGTAGCCAAGCTCCTTCGCACAGCTTTGACAAAGATGATGTTCGGTTGTATCGCCGTTGACGACACGCTTAATATGCGTTGTAGCTTCGTTTCTTCCGCAGTTTTGACATAACATAATTACTTCCTCCTTATATATCAATGGTTTGTAAAAGCATTTGTTTGAATACAGCCGCTCTGATTTTCTCTCGCTCCGCCTGCTGCAAATCCCGATAACAGTTTTCGCTGACGGCGGCTAACATAATTTTTGCCGTTTCGGCTGTAATTATTTCACGGCTTGCCAAATTCATTATATGCGCCCTTGCGGTTGTTTCATCAATCGCCGAGCCAATATGATTTATCAGGTGCATTATAACCTCGCCCCGTGAATTGTGTGCCGCTCTCGTTATGCGGATATAGCCTCCGCCGCCCCGTCGGCTTTCAACGATATAGCCCCGTTCGGGGGTAAAGCGTGAGGATATAACATAATTTATCTGGCTTGGAACACAGCCGACAAGCTGTGCAAGCTCGTTACGCTGCATCTCCGCACTGCCGTTGTCCTCAAGCATTTCCATTATCAGTTTTGCGATAGTGTTGCTGATGTTCACTTTCGCTCACTTCCTTTCAGTTTGACCTTTCTTGACCTTGTCTGTATTCTACAACCTAAAGTGGTGTTTCGTCAAAGGTCAATAAAAGTCAAATTGTTCTGATTTTCGCCGTTTTTGGAAATTAGCTCACGATTTCTTTGATTTTCTTAATTTTTTGACTTTCTTTGACCTTTAATTAAATAAAAAAGCGCCGCAACTCTGTGGCTGGCAGAATTGCGGCAGGAGCATCGTATAAACTGAATTAGGAGGTTAAAATGAGATATACTTGCAATTAAATATGCTTATTTGATTATTCTTCATCCTTGCGCTTGCCAAGCAAAACGGCAAGTGCAGATGAACCGCCGAGTGTTGCGACTGCGGCAAGTGTTGCACCGAGAGCCAAGCCTGTATCGGGGATTTCCGATTCGGAATCGCCTTTGCCTGCTTCGTTCTTATCGGTGAGATCGGCATCGGGCTTAACAGTTGTTGTGGGGCGGCTGTTGTTGCCGAAAATCAAATTGTTGAGCCACTTGATGAAATCGCTTGAAGTGATGCCGTTGATAATATCGCCGTAGCCGAGTCCCATATCCTCAAGCTTGCCGTAGAGAGCATCGGCGTAAGCGGGAATATCGGTGAAATGCTCGATTCTGGGCAAGCCGAGAGCCTCGTTAATATCGTTGAGGGTGTCCTTCATTGCGGCAAAATCGATTGTGCCGAGGAATTTTGCGATGAGAGCGATCACATCGTTTTTGCTCGGCTCTTTTGTTGTTTCCTCGGTAACGGTTGTGTTCTCCGTTGAGGAATCCTCCTTGGTTGCAGCTTCGGCAGTTGTCTGCTCAACCGATGTATTTTCAACAGTTGTTGCTTCAACGGTTGTCTGCTCTGCCGAAGTTGTCTGCTCGGCGGATTCTGCGGTTGTGGTTTCCTCACCTGTTACAGCGAAAGCTGTTGCGGAGAGCGAAAAGCACATTGCTGCCGCAAGAATGAGCGCCATAAACTTGTTCTTTTTCATTTGCGTCGAAATCCTTTCCTTTTAATTTTTGTGCGAAACGCTTCGTTCGACAAAATAAATACTAACATCATCATCGCCTTCGGTCAACGCACAAAATATGGAAAGGAATTTGAACGAATTTTTATTTTATAAAAGCATAAAGGCAGAGGCTTGCGGCGAGGAACAAAGCATTGAGCAGAGTGAAAACAGCCATATAGCGTGCTGCTTTAACGCCCTGCTTCATCGCAAGCTTATACGAAATCAAGCTTGCCATTGAAGCGATGACTGTGCCGAGACCACCGAGGTTGACTCCGACAAGCAAGGCCTGTGCATCGGCGGTGAAGCCTGAAAGCAGAATTGCCGCAGGAACATTGGAAAAGACCTGACTTGCGGCAACACCGACAGCAACCTCTCTGCCTGCGATAATGCCGCTCAGCCAAGAACTGACGGCAGGAATGTTGCCTAAATTACCGATAAAAACAAAGAGAAAAACAAAAGTGAGGAGCAGGCTGTAATCAACCTTCGGAACAGTTTGGCGGTCAAAAGCCAAAAAGCAAGCCACGGTAACGGCAAGCGTTATACCGTAAGGCACAATGCGGAAAACCGTGAGCAAAGCAAGCACAAAAAGGCAGGCAAACAGCACGCACTTGTGCTTTGAGGGGGTAGGCACATTTTCCGCCTCGGTCAAAGTGATTTTCTCCTTACCGCACAGCATCGCCGCCGCAAAGACGAGCACAAGGCTGAGCAAGCCATAGGGCAAAACCGTGCCGAAAAACTCGCCAAGCTCCATTGAGAAAAACGAGAACAAATAAAGGTTTTGCGGATTACCGATTGGAGTGAGCATACTGCCGAGATTGGCGGCAACAGTTTCCAAGGCGATAACAAAAATCAGTTTGTCGCTTTTACCGCTCATCGAAAGCGCAACAACGGAAAACGGAACGAAGGTAATCAGTGCCACATCATTCGTAATGAGCATTGAAGAAAAGAAGCAAAGCAACGCCAATGCCGCCGTCAGGCTGCGAACAGTTTTTGTCTTCGTGAGCAGCCTTGAAGCGAGCAGACGAAAAACGCCCTGCGCATTAAGTCCTGCCATAACAAGCATAAGACAAAGAAGCAGAGCCAGCGTTTTAAAATCGATATAACCGAAATATGCCGCTGAGGGCGGAACCGCAAAAGCAGAAGCCACCGCCAACAGCGCACTTATTACAAGAACCGTTTCATTTTTCAAAAATCGCTTAATTTCAGTCACGGAGCTGTTCCTCCAAAATCGCAACGATTGCCTGAGTTGCTCTTTCGCTGCCGTATTCGGCTATATTCGCAAGATTTTTTTGCACAAAGCTTTCGCCGAGCGCTTCATCGTCAATGAGCTTCAAAATCGCATCGGCGAACTGCTGTTCATCGTCAGTGCCGACAAGCAAGCCGTTCACGCCGTCGGTTATAATCTGGCGATGACCTCGGTTATCAGTTGCAACAACGGGCAAACCGCAGTACATTGCCTCGACAACATTCATACCCAAGCCCTCACGCAGGCTTGAAGCAGTGCAAATATCTGCGGCGGCATAAAGCTCGCCGACATCCTCACGCCAGCCCAAAACACGCAGCTTGTCACCAACGCCCTCAGCCTTGGCATAGCCCATAACGCCGCCGTTGCTGAAATCGAAGCCTGCAAGCACCAAATAAACATTGCTGTTTTTTTCGGCAACCTTTTTCATAACTCTGACCAAATACCGCTGATTTTTGTTCGGCGAGATTTCCGCAAGGTAAATCAGTACCCTTGCATCCATCGGTATGCCGAGCTCTTCTCTGTATTCAGCCCTCACCTTTGCCTTATCGGCAACGCAGAGTCTTGGTTCATCAACGCCGATTCCGTTTATGTAATAGGCTTTACAGCGCCTGAAGAGCCTTTGTGAGCGTTCATAATCCTCTCGGTTTACGGTTATGATTGCATCGGTAAAAAGGGCGAGGAATTTTTCAATTGTGAAATAAACAAGCCAATTCCACTTCGGCGCACCGCTGTAAAAATGGAAGCCGTGGGCGCAGTAAACAACCTTTGCGCCTTTCTTCTTTGTGCCGATTGAAGCCAAGCGGGCAACAAGACCACCGATTGTTGTATGGCAATAAATAATGTCATAATCCCCTGCTTTGATAATTTTACGCAGCTGGGGAATACCTGTAAAGGTTTTGACGGTGAACGGTGACCTGCGCCATTTTGTGCGAAACTGATTGTCGCAATAAGGAACTGTTTCCTCACCCGAGCAGGCAACATCAACAATCCAGCCCGCCTCCTTCAAGGCTTTGATTGACGGCTTATGAAATTTTAAAATATGATCCTTGGCAACATTTGCAACAAACAGAACCCTCTTCATTCCTGCCATCCTTTTAACCGTAGATGTTCTTCATTGCCTCATCGTCGAACAATCT
The DNA here is from genome assembly GCA_964419825.1 of uncultured Eubacteriales bacterium. Taxonomy (GTDB): domain Bacteria; phylum Bacillota; class Clostridia; order Oscillospirales; family Acutalibacteraceae; genus UBA8612. The sequence continues at coordinate 11,832 of CAYQRS010000006.1, read as the reverse complement.
ATCTTTGAAATAATACTTTTTATCTTCATCGGTGATTTCCCTTATCACTCTGCAGGGATTGCCTGCGGCAATAACGCCCGACGGAATATCCTTAACAACGACACTGCCTGCGCCGATAACGCTGTTATCGCCGATTGTAACGCCGGGGGCAATCACGCTGTTGCCGCCAACCCAAACATTGTTGCCGATTTTGACGGGGATGCCGTACTCATACCGAGAATTTCTCGCCTGAGGATGAACAGGATGCCCTGCTGTGTAAATTGCAACATTCGGCGCAAGCATAACATTATCGCCGATCGTAACCTTGCCGACATCCAAAACCGTACAGTTATAGTTGGCAAAAAAGTTATCGCCAACCGAAATATTATAGCCGTAATCGCAGGTGAACGGCTGATAAACCGTGCAATTATCACCTGTTGAGCCGAGAATGGTTGCCATAACAGCCCTCATTTTTTCAAAATCAGTCGGATCAAGGCTGTTAAACTCCTTCATCTTTATTCTGACTGCTTTAATATCCTCAAAAAGGTCATCATCAACCTTATAAGCCATATTTTTATCTCGGCGCTCTCTGTTTGTCATTTTCATTCTCCTACTGTTATATTTTCGTTATATCCGTCAAAAGCAACATTATATCTGCCATCGGGCAAAAGGCAGGTAACAGCTCCGTTTTCATCACTTTCAAAAACAAAGCTTTTTCCGCCTTCATCGGTGAAGCTGACGGCAATCCCCTCTCTGCCGATGCTGTAATCAATGCAGTGAGAAGTGTATTTGTGGGCAACTGCGGCTTCGACAGCCGCCTTTGCGTTGATAATCGGGCAAGTGAAGCCGTTGCGCTCGTTTGTTGCAAAACGAACGGTATTCGAGCAGATAAGCTCCTTGACCTGCGCACCGCTCAAGCTGCCGTCAACCGACCAGAGCAAGCCGCAAATGCCCGTTACAAACGGAGCCGCCATAGAAGTGCCGCTTTTGTAATCATAAATATCTCCGACAACACAGCCGTAAATCATATTGCCTGGTGCGCAAATATCGACAGCCGAGCCGTAATTTGAATAATAAGCCATATCATTATTGCGATCCGATGCGCCGACAACGATAATGCGATCAAGCACATCCTGCGCCGTGATGCCGCCTATGGTCACGGCATTTTCAGCCGTAACGGAGCAAAAAGTGCCGTTAAGCCGAGCATCAACAGGGTTGCCGACCAAATCGCCGTTGCCTGCCGACTGAACAACAACAAAGTCATAGCCCTTATTGAGCAGAGCAGACATATAGCAGGAATAAAGCTTGGCTTCAATATCCAAAAGCAAATATGCAAATTTCTCATTCTTGAAGCTCGCCATTGTGGCGGATGAGCCGAGAGAGAAATTGACAGCCCTCGCTCCGCTTTTGACAATCTCACCGAAGCCGAAGAAAACCGCCAAATCGCTTGACCAAAGCTGGTTATAATCAGGAGTCCAATCAACGCAAATAAGGCTTGAATCGGGGCATATTCCGCTGACACCGATACCGTTATCGGCGTTGGCGGCAATTATTCCCGCAACATGGCTGCCGTGGTCATTCTCACGGTTTCGCCTTGCAAGGCTACTGCTTGGGAAGCTGATTTTGCCTGCCAGATCGGAATGCTGCAAATCAAAGCCGCCATCAACAACGCCGAGGCTAACCGTTTCGTACAAAGCTTTATAGCCCCAAGCACTGTCTGCATCGATTGCATCGATCCACCAATCGCCGTATTGTGCCGTAGCCGCCGAGGTGTCAAACGGATCATTCGGCAAATACTGCGTTTGTAAATTTTTCGCAGGGCAAGGGCTGCAAAGAGCAACACCGTCGAGGGCGGAAATTTTCTCGCTCAAAGCACAAATCGCATTGAAATCGGCTGAATTGATTTTGAGCACGCACATATCGGCAACAGGCAGACTGCCGACAACCGCCGCATTAGCTTGTGCAACGGCTTTCAGGCGGCTGTAAACCGAGCTGTTTTCTTCAAAAAAAACGATGAGGTGGTTATTCACAAAACCTATTTCACCGTTAAAACGGGTAATATCGTTTTCATCAATATCCTCAATAAAATCCGTTCGTTCGACCGCAAAGGAGTAAGCGGCACTCAAAGCGTTAAGCACAGGACCGACAGCACCCGAAAAAGCGATAATCAACGAAACCAAAAACGAAATTATGCCCTCAAGCATTTTCTTACCCCCAAAGCAATATTTTCCATTCAATTATATAAGAAAGCAAAACACAAGTCAACAAATTAAAGCAATCCGCAAGCGGCAATTCACACAAAGCAGGTGCGCCGAAAGTGTGGAAAGCGGATAAGCTCAAAAAAATCCCTCTTGTCGGACAGACAAAAGGGATTTTGGTTGGTGGACGTTAACGGACTTGAACCGCTGACCACTCGCACGTCAAGCGAGTGCTCTACCAACTGAGCTAAACGTCCATATCAAATTTTCAGAACAGTTGACATTATACTGCATAAAAAGCCGCTTGTCAAGCATTATTTTATTTTTTTGCACTTTACCATTTGCTTTATTTATTATATAATGTTTTTACAAATTAAAAACGCCGAGGTAAATTCAATGATAACATTCCGTCCTTACGAAGCCGCCGACAAGCAAAGCCTGCGCAACACCTGCATACGCACCTCCAATCCGAGGGATGAGCTTTACGGCGAGGAGCGCCCTGCTTACACTTTTTTAACCCTCACCTATAACGACTATTATACTGAGCATGAGCCGCAAAACTGCTTTGTTCTTGATGACGGCGGTGAAGCCGTTGGTTACATAATTTGCTCAACGAATTGTGCGAGATGGCGCAAAATTTTCACAGAAGAATATCTGCCGAGGCTCAAAGCGAAAAAGCAGGCTTACTGCGATTATGCTCTGCCCGAAATTTTTATTCACAGCGTTTTCGCCAAGGAATACCCTGCCCACCTGCACATCGACATTGACAAGCCATACCGCAACAAGGGCTACGGTAAAATGATGATGGATAAGCTCATCGAGCATTTGAAAGCCGAAGGAGTCGGCGGCGTTCAGCTTTTGGTCGATGACGATAACCTCGGTGGAATCCGCTTTTATCAGCGTTACGGCTTCAAGATACTGATGCGAAACGGCAATAATATTTGTATGGGACTTAAATTCTGAAGCCAAGCAAATTAACATCCAAAAATTTAAAGCAAAAGCAAACAAGCGGTCACCGTTTTTCGGCGACCGCTTTTGACATTCGGCTATTGCAGTTCCTTTTTAAGAAACCTTATTTATATTTAGGGCGTGGAACATAGCTTGTGTGAAGAATCTCATGAGCCTTGTGGCTGTTCGGTTCACCGAGGAACTCAGCATAAACACGCTTAACAGCCTCACTCTCATGACTCTTTCGCTTGGGCAGGTTTTTATCCGCCTCATAAAGTGCCGCCGCACGTTTACCCTTGAGGTCAACAAAATTGCGCACAACAGCAGGCTGAATCGGCTGACCGCCGCCGTTTACACAGCCGCCCGGGCAACCCATTATCTCAATAAAACGGTAATCCGCCGTGCCGTTCTTAACCTTTTCCATAATCTCGTGCGCAGCCGCACCGCCGCTCGCAACCGCAACCTTAATATCCGTGCCTGCGACGGAATAGGTTGCCTCCTTTATGCCTTGACCACGAACCTCCTTGAACTCAACATCGTCAAGCTCCTCACCTGTCAAAGCCTCGACAGCCGTTCTCAGCGCCGCCTCCATTACGCCACCCGTTGCGCCGAAGATAACTGCCGCACCTGTTGATTCGCCGAGCGGATTATCAAACTCCTCATCGGGAAGATGGTTGAAATAGATGCCTGCGGTTTGAATCATCCTCGCAAGCTCACGGGTTGTGAGCGCATAATCAACATCGGGATAGCCCGAAGCCGCCTGATGCTCACGCTTGGTTTCAAATTTTTTCGCCGTGCAGGGCATAATGCCGACAACAACCATATCCTTGGGATCGATGCCCATTTTCTCGGCATACCATGTTTTGGCGATTGCGCCGAACATCTGTTGCGGAGATTTACAGCTTGAAAGATGTGCAAGCTGATCGGGATAATAATGCTCGCAATACTTAATCCAGCCTGGTGAGCAGGAAGTAATCATCGGCAGAGTGCCGCCGTTTTTGATGCGGTCGATAAGCTCGTATGCCTCCTCCATAATTGTGAGGTCTGCGGCAAAATCCGTATCAAAAACCTTATCGAAGCCGAGCCTGCGCAGGGCGGCAACCATTTTGCCCTGAACATTAGCGCCGATATTATAGCCGAAGCATTCGCCGAGGGTGACACGAATTGAGGGAGCGGTGTTAACGATAACAACCTTTGAGGGATCGTTGATTGCGGCAAAGACCGCTTTCGTATCGTCTTTTTCGTATATTGCACCTGTCGGGCAGTTGACAATACACTGTCCGCAGGAGATGCAAGCAACATCAGCAAGGTCTTTGTCGAACGCCGAGGAAATATGCGTATCGAAGCCACGGGCGTTTGCGCCAATCACGCTGACCCTTTGCTGAGCGCAAGCAGCAACACAGCGGCGGCAAAGAATACACTTGCTGTTATCCCTAATCATGTGAACAGCGGAATCGTCATATTGGAATTCGGGCATTGCGCCGTCAAAATAATGCTCATTCTCTACGCCGTAATCTCTGCAAAGCTTTTGAAGCTCACAGCTACCCGAACGAACGCAGGAAAGGCACTCTTTCCTGTGGGTTGAAAGAATCAGCTCAAGCGTCATCTTGCGGCTTTTTCTGACTCTTTCAGTGTTTGTGAAAATCTCCATTCCCTCGCCAACAGGGAAAACGCAGGCGGTAACAAGGCTGCGTGCGCCCTTAACCTCAACCATACAAATGCGGCAAGCACCGATTTCGTTGATTTCTTTAAGATAGCAAAGAGTCGGAATTTCAATTCCAGCATAGCGTGCAGCCTCTAAAATCGTTATACCGTTCGGCACACTAAAGGGCATGCCATTGATTTTAATATTCACCATTTCCATTTTACGGCACACTCCTTTCGTTATTTCTTAATGATAGCGCCGAACTTACAGCCTTCCATACAAGCTCCGCACTTAATACATTTTGTTGTGTCGATCTTATGAGGTGTTTTGAGAACACCGCTGATTGCTCCGACAGGGCATCGCTTTGCACAAAGCGTACAACCTCTGCACTTATCCTCGATAATTGTATAATTAAGCAAAGCCTTACAAACCCCTGCAGGGCATTTTTTGTCAACCACGTGTGCAATATATTCTTCTCTGAAAAATTTGAGGGTTGCAAGAACAGGATTCGGTGCGGTTTGGCCAAGACCGCAAAGTGAATTTTCCTTGATATAATAAGCAAGCTCCTCAAGCTTATCAATATCCTCAAGCGTACCCTTGCCCTCAGTGATTTTTTCGAGAATTTCCATCATTCGTTTTGTACCGATGCGGCAGGGTGAGCATTTGCCGCAGGATTCGTCAACGGTGAAATCAAGGAAGAACTTTGCTATATCGACCATACAGTTATCTTCATCCATAACAATCAAGCCGCCCGAACCCATCATACAGCCGATTGCCGTGAGGTTATCGTAATCGATTTGAGTGTCGATAAGCGAAGCGGGAATACATCCGCCCGACGGACCGCCCGTCTGCGCCGCCTTGAATTTTTTGCCATTGGGGATACCACCGCCGATGTCGAAAATAATTTCACGCAAGGTCGTTCCCATCGGTATTTCCACTAAGCCCGTGTTCGCAATTTTTCCGCCGAGAGCAAAGACCTTTGTTCCCTTGGATTTTTCAGTACCCATTGAAGCGAACCATTCTGCACCGTTGAGAATGATTTGCGGAATGTTGGCAAAGGTTTCAACATTGTTTTCGGTTGTGGGCTTACCGAACAGACCTTTAACAGCAGGATACGGAGGACGGGGGCGAGGCTCGCCTCGGTTGCCCTCGATTGAAGTCATAAGAGCTGTTTCCTCGCCGCAGACAAAAGCGCCTGCGCCAAGGCGAATATGCAAATCAAAATCAAAGCCCGAATCAAAAATATTCTTGCCGAGCAAGCCGTATTCTCTTGCATCGTCAATCGCTTTTTGGAGGCGGTTAACGGCAATCGGATATTCAGCACGGACATAGACATAGCCTTCCGTTGCGCCTGTTGCATAACCGCAAATTGCCATTGCCTCGATTATGCAATGGGGATCGCCCTCAAGAACGGAACGATCCATAAACGCACCCGGGTCACCCTCATCGGCGTTGCAGACAACATATTTTTGGTCTGCGGAATTTTTGGCGGTGAAGCTCCATTTTAAGCCCGTGGGGAAACCGCCGCCGCCCCTGCCACGCAGACCGCTTTCTTTAATAACATCAATTACCTCGTCGCTCGTCATGCTGTTGAGACATTTTTCAAGCGCCTGGTAACCGTCATGCGCAATGTATTCATCAATGTTTTCGGGGTCAATAACACCGCAGTTGCGCAGGGCAACACGCTTTTGCTTGGCATAAAAATTGGTTTGCTCCAGCGATTTGACCTTATCATCTGCAACGGTTTCTTCATAGAGCAGGCGTTTAACCATTCTGCCCTTGAGAAGATGCTCCTCAACTATTTCAGGCACATCCTCAACAGTAACCCTGCTGTAGAAACAGCCCTCAGGATAAACAATCATAATCGGACCGAGCGCACACAGACCGAAGCAGCCTGTTTTGACGACCTTAATTTCCTCGCTCAATCCCTTTGCGGCAATCTCGCTTTCGAGCTTCTCGATAATCTCACCGCTGTGAGATGAAGTACAGCCCGTACCGCCGCAGACAAGAACATGGGAACGATACATTTTGTTTCCTCCTTGTTTATTGTTGCATTAAGTGTTATTCGGTAACAGAGCCTATCGTATATTCGCTGACAACATTGCCGTTAACGATATGGTCGTTCACAATTCTCGCAACCTTTTCTTCCGTAACCATTACATAAGTAACCTTTTCCTCGCCAGGCACAAGCACCTCAACAATCGGCTCATAACGGCACATACCGACACAGCCCGTCTGTGTTACTGTCACGCCTTTAAGCGAACGCTTTGCTATCTCCTGCGTAAAAGCGTTCATCACGGTGCGTGCGCCTGCCGCAATGCCGCAGGTTGCCATACCGACAACGATCCTTATGTTGTCCTCGCTGTCACTCCTTGCGGTCATATTTTTAAGTGTGCGTTCTTTAATTGCCTGAAGTTCTGCAAGTGTTTTCATTCAACTGCACCTCCGAATAGCATATTGGTTTGTTCGGTTATATATTCCTTTATCCATACGGCGACCTCCGCATTATCAAGCGGAACATCGCCCAAGATCTCTTTCAGCCGCACCGTTTCAAGCGTGAACGATTTGCCGTTAAGACTGCGGCGGTAAGAAAAATCCTTATCCTTATTCATTGTGATGAGGGCGACAACCGTTGAAGCAATATCGCCCAGAGGGGTAAAATCGATGCTGTCCGTTTTAAACAAAGCCTTAACCCTTGTACCTTTGCCAAGCTCGCTTTCAACGGAAAAGCCGCCGCCCGTTTGCTCCGCCGCAAGCTTGAACAGCGGAATACCCATACCCACCCTACGAGTTGTTCGAGTGGTGAAAAAAGGATCTGTTACACCGCTGAGCTGCTCGACAGACATACCCTTGCCGTTGTCGTAAATGCCGATGAGCATTTCTTGCTTTTGCGTATCCTCGGCAATTTCGATTTCAATTAAGCCTGCATCGGCGGCTATCGAGTTCTGCGCAACATCCAAAACATTCAGCGAAAGCTCACGCATAAGGCTCAACCCCTGTATTTGGCAAGAATCGTTGCAATATCCTCAGGACCGATTTTGCCGTAAACATCCTCGTTAACGGTCAAAACAGGTGCAAGACCGCAAGCACCAATACAGCGGCAGGCTTCAAGCGAAAACATACCATCTGCCGTACACTCACCTGCGCCGACACCGAGCTGCTTTTCAAGCTCATCGTAAAGTGCCTGAGCGCCCTTTACATAGCAAGCCGTGCCGAGGCAAACGGAAATATTGTACTGCCCCTTAGGGGAAAGAGAAAACTGAGCATAAAAAGTTGAAACGCCGTAAACCTTTTCGAGCGGAATATCCATCCCCTCGGCAATCATCGCCTGAACCTCAAGGGGGAGATAACCGTAGATGCCCTGCGCCTTTTGCATAACGTGCATAAGCATACTTGAATCATCCTTATTCTCCTCGATTACGGCTTTGAGCTGAGCCTCCTGTTCGGGAGTACCTCTGAAAGGAAGCTTGCTGATTTTTTTAAGCATTCGACTTTTCCTCCTTTGTCATAGAGCTTCGGGAACTGTGTGAAATATTTTTGTTGAATATGCACACATATATTTGAATTATATCATAACTAATTATAAAATGTCTATAGTAAAGCTGAAAAATTATTACAATTTCTTATAATCGTTATGCTTTTCCCGCAATCGCAAACGGCTGCATTAAAAAAAGTCGCAGTTTTCCTGCGACTTTAATAGTTTATGCTATATCAATTGTTTTCTTGAGCATTACGCTTGTGTTGCCGTATGAATCCTCTTCACCTGTTTCGGAATAGACAAGCTGCATTTTCAGACCTGCCGCAATTTCCTCAGCGGATTTGCCTGCCTGCTCTTCGTTGAAGAGAACGGTTACGGGAACATAATCCTTTGCACCCTTGGGCAAGCTGTATTCGCCGTAAAGAGAAACCTTGCTTACCCAGAATGAATTTGCGCCGTTGTTTTCGGTGATGATGTTGTAAACGGTAATATCCTTGCCGCTCTTATTCTCAACCTCGATGTCGAGAACCATGCTCACCCAGCCGCTGCCTTTTTTGATTATGCTTGCGGCCGTTTCGCTATCCATATCAAAATTCTTGGAAGCCTCGTTTTTGAAAGCAAGGTCATTCTGCTGCCAGCTTTCAAGCACCATTCCGCCGTTCTTGATGAAACCGTTGCGCTTTGCTTTAACTTCCTTTGCGATTTGCTCGGGTGTTTCCGTTTTAATTTCCTCAACCTTGTTTTCAACATTGATAACCGTCTTGTCCTCTTCGGGAACTTCGGAATCATCCGAGGGAGTTTCGTAGCCCTTGAGGCTTATATCGAGCTTTGAAATAATTTCAAACAGGTCAACCGTATCGATTTTTGTCTTGTCAACGATAATTGTTACGGGGAAGGATTTGTCGGTTGCGCCGCCAGGGAGGGTAAGCTCACCGTTTGCGGGAACAGTGCTGATATAGATGCCTTCTTTTTCAAGCTCTTCGACAATTATGCTTTCATAAGTGTAATCGTTCTTGCCCGGGTTGGAAACAATGACATCGAGGTTGTAAACGCCCCATTTTTCGCTGTTTTGAACGAAATCGTCGGCCTCCTCCTCGCTCATGCCGTAATCGGAGGCGTGCTCCTTAAATGTAGTGGGATTTTTAATATATTCCTCCTGCAAGCTTTTGTTTTCGTAGATATTGTTCAAGCCTGCCTGAGTAGCCTTGCCCGAATTATCCGAGCAAGCGCCGAAGCTGATAACCGAAACGGCAGCCACAGCAAGAGCAATAATTTTTTTAATCTTCATGGAACTTCCTTACCTTTCTTTTGATAGTTTGTCTTGAGCGTGCAATCGCCATCGTGCCTTGAGGAACCTCCTCGGTAACAACGGAGCCTGCCGCCGTGTAGGCGTGGTCACCGACCTTAACAGGGGCGACAAGGCAGGTGTGACAGCCGATGAAAGCATTATCGCCGACGGTCGTTCTGTGCTTCTTTTCGCCATCGTAATTTGCCGTTGCACAGCCACAGCCGACATTAACGCCACCGCCGAAATCACTGTCCCCAATATAAGTCAGGTGGCTGATTGCGGTTTTTTCGCCGATGTTTGAATTTTTCAGTTCAACAAAGTTGCCTGCGTGAGCATTATCCGCAATAGCGCAGTTCGGGCGAACATGAACCCACGGGCCCAAGCGCACATTTTTGCCGATTTTGCTGTCCTCGCATTGCGATGAGTTGATTTTTGCACCATCATCAATCCAGCAGTTTTCAATTTTGCTGTTCGGACCGATTACACAGCCGCCGCCAATCACGGTTTTGCCCGTGATTATCGTACCTGGCAGAATTTGCGTATCCGCACCGATTGTAACATTCGGTGCAATAACAACGCCGTCAATGCAGGGAATATCCACACCGCCGACCATGAGCTGCCTGAGAACCTTTTTGCGTGCGATCTCATTCAGCTCCATAAGCTGCCAGCGGTCATTCGCACCGAGGATAACATCGGCGTTTTCCGCCGTGAACGCATCCGCTTTTTTGCACTTGCTCAGCAAAGCCTCGATGGCATCGGTGAGATAAATCTCTTTTTTCTCCCTGCCCATAGCTTCGATTTCGTCAAGCGTATCGAGCAAATCATCGCAATTAAACCAATATGCGCCCGAATTGACCTCGTTGATTGCTTTTTCCGCCGTGCTCGCATCACGCTGTTCAACAATTTTTTCAAGCATACCGTCATCGCCGCGAACCATTCTGCCGTAACCCGTTGGATCGGGCACGCAGGCGGAAACAACGGTTGCGGAATTGCCGCAGGAAATGTGAAAATCCAAGGCATCCTTAATTGTTTTTGCATCAATCAGCGGAGCATCGCCGTTGAGAATAAGAACATTGTCACCGCTGTGAGCCTTGATGAAGCTTTTTGCCTGAGCAACGGCGTGACCTGTGCCCAAGCGCTGAGCCTGAAGAGCCGTTTCGCACCTGCCGTTCAAATGCTCACAGACAGCTTCGCTCAAATGACCGGTCACAACGCAAACGTCATCAATACCGGCATCGTTAACTGCGGAAAGTACCCAATCGATCATCGGAACAAAAAGAACCTCTGCCAAAACCTTCGGCTTTGATGATTTCATCCTTGTGCCCTCGCCCGCCGCAAGAATAACCGCACAGTTTTCACTCATGGGAACATCACCTTTCTTTTAGCTTACTATAATTCCTCCGCCGACCACGGTATCACCGTCGTAAAGAACAACGGATTGACCGGGTGTTACGGCACGCTGAGCCTCATCGAATTCGACCGTCATCGTGCTGTCACCAGTTTGGTAAACGGTGGCGGCAGCCTCTTTCTGGCTGTACCTTGTCTTTGCCGTTACTCGAAGCGCCGTTTCAATCTTATTTGTTGCAATCAGGTTGATATCCTCGGCTTCGACTCTCTTGGTGAAAAGCTCATCGTTTGAGCCGAGATACACCCTGTTTTCATTTACATCCTTTCTGATGACGAAAAGCGGAGCGGGGGCGCTTATGCCCAAGCCCTTACGCTGACCTACCGTGTAACCGATAATGCCGTTATGCCTGCCCCAAAGCTTACCGTCTGTGCCGACGAATTCACCGCTTTCAAATTTCTTGCCCGTGAATTCCTCGATGAATTTCCTGTAATCTCCGTTCGGTACGAAGCAAATATCCTGACTGTCGGGCTTGGAGGAGGTAACGAAGCCGTGTTCCTGCGCAAGCTCACGAACCTGCGGCTTTGTGTAAGCGCCGAGCGGAAATTGAGCCGCCGCAAGCTGAGCCTGCGTAAGCTGCCAAAGCACATAGCTTTGATCCTTTTCGGTATAAGCCGCTTTTTTGAGCAGATAACGGTCTGCACTTTTTTCGATATTCGCATAATGACCTGTAACGATTTTTTCACAGCCCAAAGCCGCAACACGCTCAAACAAAATGCCGAATTTAATAACTCGGTTGCAATAAACGCAGGGGTTCGGCGTTTTGCCGTTAACATAGCTGTCAACAAAATACCGCATTACGCTGCTGCGAAATTCCTCATGCAGTTCAACGGTTATATGCTCGAAGCTGAGCTTTTCGGCTACCGCCGCCGCATCCTTGCTATCCGGCAC